>JAQVXN010000371.1 GCA_028709135.1 Bacteroidaceae bacterium
CATTTTTATTCACATAATGCAGAAGAAACCAGTACTCAATAGAGGGCATAGTTTCACAAAACAGAACATCATTTTTGGAATAATCACTTATCAAACTCTGGTATTCCAACAAACTGGTCAGATTATTCTCAAAAACATCCATATCAAAAACACATACAGCAAACCCTTGCTCTTTCAAAACCTCATCTATCTTTTTCCTCATATCTTTTGGAGATGTAACAGAGAAAAACTTCGATTTCATATCATATGATAAACCGCACAAACTCCTAAGATGCAACATGTACCACCATTCTGTTCTTCCCTCACCAATTATAGTAATAATTGGTCGTCTTAATTGTCTTTTCCCTACCTTCCGCGCCATAATGTTTATAAATTTATGTCAGGTATAGCACCGAAAACTCCATTCTTATACGCGTTCCTTATTGATGACAACCTATTTAGTCCTTTGTACTCAACTAATGAATACAAATCAGTTGAACCATTCTCCTTCTTTTCAGTAAACCAAACCGAATCCTTTCGGAATATGCCGTTAATATCCTCAAGGATAGGATCATAATGAGTCGTCAGAAGCAGCTGTGCCTTATTGTCCTTCTTTTTTAAAAAATCCAGAATAAGGAATCTAAGCAAGCGGGGATGTAAAGATGAGTCAATTTCGTCAATACATGCGAAAGACTCATTCATTAATGCAGAATAAATACTAGACTCAACGTTGAACACTTTAATGGTACCTTCTGATTGTAATCGCTCTGGCAAAGAATACACCTCGTTACCTCTTGAATTTTTTACAGAGTATATAAAATCTGCAATTATATCACTATATGTTTGTTGTTGTTTTATTCTTTCTCTCTCTACCGCCGGTATCCGCTCATCACTAATTACCATATTTAAAACATTTTTGGGTATTGGATGTTTCTCCTCTTTTGTATTAACATCAGATATATTAATGTCTGCCTCCTTGATAAAGTTAAGGAAATAAGATTTAGCATTTTTATCCTTACTCATTTTCTCTTTAGCATCATAAGTAAGTAGATTAGAATCCTGTGCATCCTCCATACAGTTATTATCAATCCATTTCATAACAGGATCTATCTCCGGAATATTAATATTCACTTGTGAAAGTGCTGAAAACACAGAAGTATTTTTCCAACATTTTAAGTTAATCTCATCAACAGCCCCCTGCTTAAGTTTGACTCGGGCAGGATTAAAGGTCACGACAGAAATTTTTCCATTGAAATTTCTAGAAAACAGCAATGCTGGTCTATTACTGGAATAAAATAATAATTCCTCAGAAATAACTTTTTCTTGGTCTATCTCCAATTTATATAAATACCGCCCATCATTTGCGTAAAATTTAACTTCAAACTGCGAACTCTGATTTGTTGTATTTTTATCAAGTAAAAAAGGAATAACTTGAGTCTTATCAGTAATCAAGTCTGGTTTGCGGTGCCAAAAGAAATTTAAGAAATTAAATGCACTAACCAAATTAGTTTTACCAGATGCATTCGCACCAAGCAATAGAGCTAGCCTCAATAACCTAGTGCCATCTTTCATTGTAATTACCTGTTCATTCTCAAAAGTTTTATCCTTTGTTGCTTCAAAAGAAAAAGTAACCTCATCCTTGAAGGAAAGGAAATTTTTTACTTTTATTTCTTGTATCATAGTGCGTTATTTTGGGGGTTCAAAGGTAAATAAAATACCAATAAAAACAATTTTTATTTTTAAAATTTACATAAACTATGCAATTTTTGCATTTGAATATGCCATAATGTCATATTTTATCTAATGGCACAACAGTTGCGTCAACCAATGTACCACCATGAAAGAAACGGAGCATAGTGCAACGCAGTAGTGGCAAAAAACGTAAAAATAATGACATATAAAGTCAAAAATTTGAACGGAACTAAAGATCGACTACCTTATGGTTACACTTCATGGTTAGATTATTGGGAGAAGAAAACTAACCAAAAAGCAACTGAATGCCATGCAATAGATTGCAAGGCAAAGAGCGATCTTGTAGGAGCCCACGTTAAAAAAGTTGGTTCATCTGATAACAGTTGGTACATTGTACCGCTATGTTCAGGGTGTAATCAGAGAACTGACGAGTTCACTGTGGAGGGTCCACTTGTTCCTGTTAATTAGCAACTCTTCACAAAATTAAAATGCCTCATTTTTTCTAAATGAGGCATTTTATTTATTCGTCTGTAATCAGTAACTTTGAATCGGCATATTTTGGCAAAGTAAAATCGGCACTTTTCTGAAAAAAGGTATCCATACCTTTGTAAATCACAACAAATACAAATGGAAAATGGATACCAGAGTACTCACGAGTTCGCAAAAGAAACTCGTAATGTGGCACAAAGTTAAAGAATTAAAATCAAAAGGTCTCAATTACACGCAAATAGGGCGTGAAGTTGGACTGGACCGCGATACGGTCCGCAAGTATGACAGGATGACTCTGGATGCGTTTATCCAGAGTCAGGCCTATCAGAGAAACTTCATTCACAAGTTGGATAAGTATGAACCATATGTTATGTCAAGTCTCAACGGATGTCCATATCTGTCAGCAAGCCAGATACATGACTGGCTAAGAGAAGAATATCCAGATCTTCCTGATGTGAATTCAAAGACGGTTTACAACTTCGTTAAATATATCAGGGCGAAATACCGCATTCCCAAAACGGATGAACATCCACGTCAGATGTCCAAGCAGCCCGAGTCTAATCCTGGAGAATATGCTCAAGCGGACTTCGGGGAGTACTGGATGCATCGCAATGACAGCCGAAGGGTAAAAGTCTATTTTTTTGTTATGGTTCTCAGCAGCAGCCGTCGGAAGCACGTTTTTTTCAGTAGAACGCCGTTTACGGCAGAGATGGCGGTATATGCCCATCAGATGGCGTTTGCATTCTTTGGAGGCAAAACCAGAAAGATACTTTACGATCAGGACAAAGTTCTCATCAGCAGCGAAAACCTCGGCG
>JAQVXN010000372.1 GCA_028709135.1 Bacteroidaceae bacterium
TGAGGAGACCAGCTATATTCTCCGAAAATATAATTAAAGTGTATAATGTTTTGTCTGTGTCCATGTTCTGCGTTATTTGATTTCCATTAACATGTCGTCCACATTGTTGCCGGGGCAGCACATGGGCAGTACGTTATCTTCTTCCATTACAGCTACTTCCAAAAGGTAAGGGCCTTCTGTTGTAAGCATTTTTTGTATGGCGCAATCGAGTTGTTCACGAGAAGCGACAACACCGTAAGAAATATTATAGGCTTCAGCAAGTTTTGCATAATCCGGGCTGAGCATATGGGTAAACGAATAGCGGCGTTTGAAAAACAATTCTTGCCATTGGCGCACATTACCTAGAAAATTGTTATTTAAAAGGACGATTTTTACAGGACAGCGGTGCTCCATAATGGTACCCAATTCCTCAATAGTCATCTGAAAACCTCCGTCACCCACAAAAAGGCACACCGTACGGTCTTGTGCACCGAAAGCGGCTCCCATAGCCGCGGGCAAGCCAAAGCCCATGGTACCCATGCCTCCGGAGGTAATCAGACTGCGCTTTTGCGTAAAACGGGAATAACGGGCAGCTATCATTTGGTTTTGACCCACGTCTGTAACAATGACAGCCTCATCATGCGTTTGCGTGGAAACACGATCTACAACTTCACCCATGCGAATGGGACCTTCCGTGGGATGTACTTCTGGTTGGATGACTAATTGATTCTCTTTTTCCTGATAAGTGCGGAAGCTTTCTCGCCATTCGTTGTGGTGATTTGTATGAACCAAACTGAGAACTTTTGTTATCGTTTCTTTGCAGTTGCCTAGAACGGCGACATCAACAGGGATATTTTTGTTGATTTCGGATGGGTCGATATCAAAGTGAATCTTTTTGGCCTGTTTGGCATAGGTACTTATTTTTCCTGTGATGCGGTCATCAAAACGCATGCCAATAGCAATCAGTAAATCGCATTCCTGGGTTTTTACGTTCGATGCCAAGCTGCCATGCATACCCAACATACCCATATTAAGAGGATGTGTGGAAGGCAGGCAGGAAAGACCTAATAAGGTGCATGCTGCCGGCATATCGGCTTTTTCTATAAGTTGGCGTACTTCTTCCTGTGCATTTCCCAATTCAATGCCTTGTCCAAGTAATACCAAAGGTTTTTTAGCTTCGTTAATCAGAGCCGCAGCTTCTTCAATGCTTTTGGGTTTTGTTGGCGGAACGGCTTCATAACTGCGTAAGTATGTGATTTCCTTCGGCTCATAATTTACCGTTTCGAATTGAGCATTTTTTGTGAAGTCCAAAACTACGGGTCCCGGGCGACCTGAGCGTGCAATATAGAAAGCGCGACTTACAGCGTAAGCCACATCTTCGGCGCGGCGAATCTGATAAGCCCATTTGCTGATAGGTTGTGCTACATTCACAATATCACATTCCTGAAAGGCATCCGTGCCGAGCATTTTGGTAACTACTTGACCGGCAATGACAACAACAGGAGTGCTGTCCAGCATGGCGTCGGCGATGCCGGTAACCGTATTGGTAGCACCAGGACCACTTGTGACTAGACATACACCTACTTTTCCACTCACTCGGGCATAGCCCTCTGCTGCATGGATGGCCCCCTGTTCGTGGCGTACCAGAATATGATTAAGTTTGTCGCTGTAGTCATACAGCGCATCATAAACAGGCATGATGGCACCGCCAGGATAACCAAAAAGCGTTGTTACACCTTCAGCTACGAGGCTTTGCATGAAAATCTCTGCACCGGTTAAATTCGTCTTTGTCATGAATGTTTTTATAGTTCGTGTATGTTAAATATTAAAAAGTCGCTTCCCGCAGCCATACCGACGCAGGGAAGCGACCCAATATGGCACGGTTTGTATTTCTAGCTTAGCACTCGCACACCACCTTTATCGGCAGAAGCCACCATGGAGGCGTAAATTTGTAGTGCTTTGGACACTTTGCGATCTCTTTTTAGAGGTTGCATGGGGCGTCCTGCTAGTTCTTCGTCTGAAAGTTTTACATTAATACTACGTGTGGGTAGGTCGATGACAATGATGTCTCCGTCCTTGATTTTTCCGATATTGCCGCCAGAGGCAGCTTCGGGGGAAATGTGCCCGATGCTTAGTCCTGAGGTACCTCCGCTAAAACGACCGTCAGTAATTAAGGCACACTCCTTACCAAGGTGGCGGCTTTTAATGAACGACGTCGGATAAAGCATTTCCTGCATGCCGGGACCTCCTTTAGGACCTTCGTGTGTGATGACTACAACGTCTCCGCTTTCGACTTTATTTCCCAAAATGCCTTCGCAGGCATCTTCTTGAGAATCGAAAACTTTTGCAGGACCTTCAAAATGCCAAATACTCTTGTCCACTCCAGCTGTTTTCACTACACAACCGTCTTGAGCAATGTTCCCAAAGAGAATAGCCAAACCACCATCTTGGGTGTAGGCGTGTTCCAGAGAGCGAATGCAACCGTTTTCACGATCTGTGTCGAGCGTGTCATAACAGCTGTTTTGAGAACCCATTTGAATCGTAAATTTGTTAGCAGGCGCACTATGATAAATCCTCTCAGCTTCAGGGTCAAGTTGAGGTTTGAGAATATCGTATTTCTTGATTTCCTCACCTAGCGTAAGGCCGTCAATACGTTTCACGTCAAGGTGAATCAAATTTCCTTTTGCCAATTCACCAAGAATGTTTAGGATGCCACCAGCACGATTACATTCTTGTACAGAATATTTCTGCGTGTTGGGTGCAAGTTTGCAAAGGCAGGGAACGTGCCGACTGAGAGCATCAATATCTTTCATTTTAAAATCCACTTCACCTTCGTTAGCTACGGCCAACAAGTGAAGAATGGTATTTGTAGAACCGCCCATGGCGATATCGAGGGACATGGCATTGAGAAAAGATTCACGCGTAGCAATGTTGCGTGGAAGGACACTTTCGTTACCTTCCTCATAATATTTCAAAGCATTTTTAACGA
>JAQVXN010000027.1 GCA_028709135.1 Bacteroidaceae bacterium
CGTTAAATTGATTGTTACAAACTATCCTACTGAGCGTGAAGAAGAACTTATAGCTGTGAATAATCCGGAAAATGAAACAGATGGCACGCATAGTATTACGTTTGGTCGGGAACTTTGGATTGAACGTGAGGATTTCATGGAAGACGCTCCGAAAAAATTCTTCCGCATGACTTCAGGGCAGGAAGTCCGTCTAAAGAATGCTTACATTGTGAAGTGCACCGGTTGCAAGAAGAATGAACAAGGCGAAGTAGAAGAAATTTATTGTGAGTACGATGCAGAAAGCCGCAGTGGCATGCCTGGTGCTGATCGGAAGGTGAAAGGTACACTTCATTGGGTGAGTTGTGAACATGCTTGTCGAGCCGAAGTTCGTTTGTACGATAGACTGTTTACTATTGAGAATCCATCTGCAGATGAACGTGATTTTAGAGAATTATTGAATCCAAATAGCCTCCAGGTTCTTACGAATTGTTATGTCGAATCCTATGCTGCAAGCTGCCATCCGTTGGAGTATTTGCAGTTTCAGAGAATCGGCTACTTTACGCCTGATAAAGAGTCTACGCCGGAGCACCCTGTTTTTACTCGTACGGTTAATTTAAAAGATACTTGGGCAAAGAAAAAATAAAAACTTTTGTTCTTCAAGTAGAAAAAGTTAAAGAAAATTTATGTTATTAATCGCATTGTATCAAACTCTATTAGATGATCTGGACTATTTAAATGTGACAATTCTTATGGCAATAGAAAGTTCTGTGTTTCCTTTGCCATCAGAGCTTGTAGTCCCTCCAGCAGGCTACATGGCGGCAGAAGGGCGTTTGTCACCTGTTCTGGTGGTTCTTTTCGCAACATTGGGCTCCATTATTGGTGCATCGGCTAATTATGTGGTTTCTTATTATGTAGGGCAGCCGGTTATTTATAAATTTGTAGATAGTCGAGTGGGACATTTATTCTTGCTTAACAGAGAAAAAATGGAACGCGCGGAACAGTATTTTGATCATCGGGGAGCTGTTGCTACTTTACTGGGACGTCTTTTGCCTGGTGTTCGTCATTTGATTTCTATCCCGGCTGGTTTGAGCAAAATGCATTATGGCCGATTTGTGCTGTATACGGCGATCGGTTCAGCCTTGTGGAATGCCACTCTTACTGTTTTGGGCTGGTATCTGCATAAATTGGTGCCGTTATCTCAGTTAAATGAACAAGTCAAAATCTATGAGCGTCCTATTCTGGTTGGATTGGTCATTTTAGTATTAGTAGTGATTCTTTATTTTGTATATCAGGGAGTCGTTCGACGTCGAAAACAATCTCAACGTGTCGATTAAGTTTTGAATTGCAATTTAGATTCGTATGAACTGCGATAAAAGCCTGTTTTTATCGTAAAATGGTCATATACATGATGACTTTATGAACCAGACATTTACAAAACGCCTAAACTATAGCAACATCTTTTTGAAATATGACAAATATATTTCCAAATAAATTGTATTTTTTAAATAATGCTCATCTAATGAAAAACAGTAATTTCTAAAGAATTTGTTAATGAAAATGGAAGATGTAAATAACAACCCTTTTGAGAAGAAAGGGTTTTTGTTATTCCTCTAATTCAAACGAAATAGAAAGAATGACAGGGTTTGTTCTCTCTATCAATAGATTCGTATTATAGTTTTTGTAAAAGTCCTAATCTTATGAGATGCACATCAAAAATAGAAATTGTTTTGCCATACCAAAATATCTAAGTGGTACTTGTGCTCTGAGTTATATAAATTGCTGGTGCAATCTTTTCCTGAAGTGTTTGCTCGTAGGTGTTTTGCAGGTTTTTCGAATGACAGTTCTTAATTTGGGGGATATGAGGTATTTCAAAATTCTAATGACAAAATAGATGGACGGATTTGTTCTATAAAATCTATGCTATTTGTTGAGAATTGTATGGATAAAGACTTCTTGCAAAATACGAAAGTTATTTAATTGTTGTAATGATACGTACGCTGTCAGCCTTGGCACTTGCTTTGATCCATTCGTCTAATTTTTTCTTGTCAATTTTGTTTACGTGACTTTTTTTATCTATGTCAATAACTGCAATAACATATCTTTTTTGGATTGTCGTGTCAGTTAATGTTTCTATAAAATTAGAAAAACCGAAAGAACGTACAAATGGGAACAAAATTTTCATTTGCTTACGCATATCATATCCTAATCGTTCATAATGTTGATATCCATTTAAATTTTCTTCAAGTGCTTCATTTTTGAGTGATTGTTCATTTAAAAGCTTCGAATAATTATCTTGTTTATATTCAATAGTGTTTACGTATTTATGAAGGCTCATAATACTATCAGATTCAGAACCTTGAACAATTTGTAAATTGTATTGGCTAAGATTGTAAGTGCTCATTTTTTTTTGGATAGATTTAATTTGGTTTTTGGAAAAAGGTTTCCCTACAGCAACAACACGGAGAATGTGTGTTTCTGGTACAATATCATGAGCAATGATGAGAGTTCCTTTGCTGTTTAATTCAGTCTTGATAAATCTATTGATGTTTGCATTGAAAATGCTGTTACTTATAATATTGAATGTAATGATACTGGCAGGAATCATTGTGAGCAGAACGATAAGAATGATTGATCTTTTGACTTTCTTGTATTTATTAATGTTGACAAGGCGTTTATGCTTAAAATTTAACATTCTGACACCTATGTATGTAGCTAGACAAATAAAAACGGTATTTATAAAAAAAAGATAGAAGGCACCTAGAAAATAGAAAAGATGGCCCGAAGCAATTCCATAGCCAGCAGTACAAAGAGGTGGCATTAATGCTGTAGCGATGGCGACGCCAGGTAATACGTTTCCTTTGCCTTTTGTACAGATTGCTACAATTCCTGCTGCACCGCCACAAAAGGCAATGAGCACATCGTAGAGGGTCGGCGATGTTCTGGCCAAGAGTTCGGATTGCAGTTCATTAAATGGGGAAATGAAAAAATAAATCGATGCTGTAACGATACTGATGATCGTTGCAATAAAATAATTTTTAAATGATCGTTTGAGCAATTCGAAATCGTTGATTCCTATTGCTAATCCCATTCCAATAATAGGCCCCATTAATGGAGATATAAGCATGGCACCGATAATAACTGCTGTAGAATTTATGTTCAGCCCAAGCGATGCAATAAAAATAGCAAAAATTAAAATCCATAGGTTAGCTCCATGAAATTCGGCATCTTTACTAATATTTTCAATAATGCTTGTTTCGTCTTCTTTATCAGCCATGATTCGAAAATAATCTTTGAAGGCATTCCAATCGCGTGTTTTATTCATATCTTTAGATTTTATTGTAAGAGTTGTGTGATTTATTTATTATTAGATGAGAAAGTGTATGGATTGATTGTAAGAAACCAACTACAAGGTTAAATATTTTATGAGTAGTGCTGATGTTGTTTTATATTAAGTGTTTAATTTGACTTGAACAAAGATACATAAATTTTATATATTCCAAACTAGAATAGGTGCTTTAATGAAAGATAAAGAGGGAAATGTTTCTTATTATGAGAAATTATGAAAGTGTTATTTGTATATGAAATTATAGACTTAAGCTATTTATAAAAGGGAAGATTATGTTTGATTTGATTCGAATCGCTCGAAAAAGGGTTAAAAATGAATCGGGAAATAAAAAAAAAGTCATATTACAGAAAAAACTTCTGAAAAGTTTGCCAGGAAAGGAAGAAAGTTTATATCTTTGTTTTAGCTATAAAGGCCATGAACCTAAAACGGCATAGATGAAAGAGAATTGGAATTTGACAGAGTGTCTAAAAAAGTATTTTGGCTTTGATACCTTTAAGGGTGATCAAGAGACTATTATACGTAATGTACTTGCGGGAAATGATACTTTTGTACTGATGCCTACTGGTGGTGGCAAGAGTCTTTGTTATCAATTACCAGCATTGTTACTGGATGGCACCGCAATTATTATTTCTCCTCTTATCGCACTGATGAAGAATCAGGTAGATGTAATGAGTAGTCTTGGAGAAGAAGAGAACATTGCACATTTTATGAATTCGACACTGAATAAGGTGGCGTTGGAGCAAGTGAAGGCAGATGTAAAAGAAGGAAAGACAAAGTTGCTCTATGTAGCGCCAGAAACATTGACTAAAGAAGATAATATTGATTTTTTTAAAGGTGTAAAAATATCTTTTTATGCGATCGATGAAGCTCACTGTATTTCAGAGTGGGGGCATGATTTTCGTTTGGAGTATCGAAAAATACGTCCAGCTATTGATGCAATCGGCTTAGCCCCTATTATTGCTTTGACGGCCACGGCTACGGATAAAGTGAGACTGGATATTAAGAAGAATTTGGGGATTACGGATGCAATGGACTTTCGAAGTTCGTTTAATCGTCCGAATCTCTATTATGAAGTACGCCCTAAAACAAAAGATGTTGACAAGGAGATTATTCGCTTTATTAAGAATAATGAGGGAAAAAGCGGAATCATTTATTGTTTGAGCCGGAAACGAGTAGAATTGCTGGCAGAAGTGCTGCAAGCCAATGACATTAAGGCAGAAGCATATCATGCTGGGATGGAATCTGAAAAAAGAGCTCAAGTACAAGATGATTTTCTTATGGAACGCATTGATATTATTGTAGCTACCATCGCCTTTGGTATGGGTATTGATAAGCCAGATGTAAGGTTTGTTATACATTTCGATATTCCAAAGAGTTTGGAGGGATACTATCAAGAAACGGGACGTGCCGGTAGAGATGGTGGCGAAGGAAAGTGTATAGCATTTTATTGCTACAAAGATCTTCAAAAATTGGAGAAGTTTATGGAAGATAAACCTCTCTCGGAACAAGATATTGGGCGACAACTGTTGAAGGAAACTCAGTCGTATGCCGAATCTTCTGTGTGCAGAAGGAGACTGCTTCTCCATTACTTCGGCGAAGAGTATAAAGAGGATAATTGCGGAATGTGTGATAATTGTTTAAACCCTAAAAAGAAAGTGGAAGCTAAAGATCAATTGTGTAATGTTCTGGAGATAGTGAGGGCTATCAAGGAGAATTTTGATGAGGATTATGTGATGGACATTATACTTGGACACGAAACTGATGAAATAATAGCCCATCAACATGACGAGTTGGAGCTGTTTGGCTGTGGAGAGTATGATGATGAAAAAATGTGGGTATCTGTAGTAAGACAAGGTGTTCTGTCCGGATACATGGAAAAAGATATAGAGAATTCCGGCGCATTGAAAGTCACTGCTAATGGTTTGAAATTTTTGAAAAAGCCAGCATCGTTCACGATTACGGAAGATAATAACTTCGAAGAAGATGAAAGTGAAGAAACGATGGAAACGGGTGCGTCGGGAGCTGTAGACCCCGTATTGTTTCAAATGTTGAAAGATTTGCGGAAACGTCTTTCAAAAAATTTGAAAGTACCTCCATACGTAATCTTTCAAGATCCTTCGTTGGAAGCCATGGCTACAACTTATCCAGAAACAATAGAAGAATTGCAGAATATTCCAGGAGTGGGAGTGGGTAAAGCGAAACGTTATGGCAAGGATTTCTGCGAACTGATTAAACGTCATTGCGACGAAAACGAAATTGAGCGACCTGAAGATTTAAGGATCAGGACTGTTGTAAATAAGTCAAAATTGAAGGTGAGCATTATTCACAGCATTGATCGATTGGTGGCTTTGGATGATATTGCGCTAGCAAACGGCATCGAGTTTTCAGAGTTGTTGGATGAAATTGAGGCGATCGTTTATTCAGGAACAAAAATAAATATTGACTATTTCCTGAATGATGTGATGGATGAAGATCATCTAAATGATATCTATGATTATTTTAAGGAATCGGAGACAGATCATTTGGAAGAGGCTATGGATGAACTTGGTGATGACTATTCGGAAGAAGAAATCAGACTGGTGCGGATTAAGTTTATTTCAGATATGGCAAATTAATTACTTGCTGACAGGACTAATAGGAAGGCGTGAATCATAAATCAGAGTGGCATAGGCCTTATGCTACTCAAGTTCGTTGCTTTTCTGTTAATAGTTTTTGATAAAACAGTTTGGACTGTAAAAATCAGGGCATAGTCAGTAAAGTTAGGGATTTAGCAAATTGTTCCGATTCAGTGCTCAGGCCGTAAAATAAACTCGTTGCTTTCAAAGAATTGATTCGATCGTGTTTCTTAAATTTTTACATGTTCAATCAAAGTTGGTGACGCAGTGCGTCACAAAAGAAACGCAGTGCGTCATGAAAAAAACGCGTCGCGTCACAAAAGAAACGCACCGCGTCACATAGAATAAGAAGTAACTTTTCATTGAAAACACCATATCCTGATAAAATTTCAGCCAAATCAAAGAAAAGTATCAAGTGTATCAAAGGTGCTATGAGGTAAACTGTTTCTGTCTGGTCAAAATCCTGACCTATAAAATGCTGTTTAAAAAATAAGGAATGTAATTGAAGCACTTAAAATTCACCCTGTCAGATTTATGTAAGAGTCCAGTAGAATCTGTTGTAACCTAAATTTTAAAGCTAAAATCAAAGCTTTCAGATCACAATTTAGAGGTGTGAGAGATGTTCATTTCTTCCTTTTTAGACTCTCAAAAATATATGCCTAATTTTATTTCCCCTCAACTTTTTGACTTGATCCACTTTACCGACTGAACCTATTTATATCAACCACTTAACAAAAGTGTTTTTTCACAACAACTATTATTCGTAATAATAAAAAATAGTCCGATTGAAAAATAATCAATCGGACTTCTACCAAATATGAATTTTGTAAGGAAGAACTACTTGCTTTTGTACTACTATAAGTTTAACTTAAACTTTCAATGACATTGAAAGCTATAAATACTAAAAATGTCACCATTAATAAAAGCAGAACCCTATTATTGGAATGAAGCACCCACAATATCAAGTAACTCAGAAGTAATTGCAGCCTGACGGGTTTTATTATACATCAGGGTTAATTCATTTAGAATATCATCTGCATTATCTGTCGCAATCTGCATAGCCATGACACGAGCAGCATGTTCACTAGCCAAACTATCCAAAATGGCAGTATAAATTTTCAAATGCAATACCTTGGGTATCAATTCACTCACTATTTCCTCCTGAGAAGGTTCTATAATATAGTCAAGCGATTTCATACTATCCGAGTTCTTCTTTATAGCACTTAAATCGATCGGCAAAAAAACTTCATCCATTAGTATCTGTGTAGAAGTATTTTTAAAATGGTTATAAATAAGAACCACCTTATCAATTTCCTTGTTCGCAAAACGCTTCATTAAACCGGAAGCGATTTTGGAAGCTTCAGCATAATTTGGATTATCCAACAAAGAAGAACAATTTGACTCAAACGTAAATCCTAATTTCTTCACCTTTTCGCCAACTTTTACACCAACTGGAATAAGATCAATCTGAGAAATTCCCTCTTGACGCAACTCGTCCAAAACCTTTGTCATTTCTTTAATCACATTGGCATTAAAAGCTCCACAAAGGCTAGAATTTGAAGAGATAGCAATAACAACGGCATGTTCTATCTTTCGCTGCTCTGTATATGGCGAAGAAACGGTATCATGTAATTCACTAATAAAACGAGCCATCATTCCATTCAATTGTTCTTCATAAGGCAGCATACTCTCGATAGCTCCCTGAGCCCGATGCAACTTAGATGATGCTACCAACTTCATCGCACTTGTAATTTTACGAGTGCTTGTAACAGAATTGATTCTATTTTTTACCTCTTTCAGCGAAGCCATATAATACTAGTTTTTAAATTGCGCCGAAATATCTCCTGCAACCCTTTCAAGAACCTCCGTAACTTCGTCTGTAATTTTTCCTGCTTCCAGTACGTCTAACACCGACTCTTTATAAGAGGTACGCATAATTTGCAAGAAATTTTCCTGAAATTCATTCACTTTATCCAACGCTACATCACGTAAAAGTCCATGAGTACCACAATAAAGAATTGCGATTTCTTCTCCCACAGGCATTGGGTTATACTGAGGCTGCACCAGCAAACGTGTATTCTTACGCCCTTTATCAAGCGTCATTGCCGTAACAGGGTCCATATCTGAGGAAAACTTTGAAAATGATTCTAATTCACGATACTGAGCCTGATCAATTTTCATTGTTCCGGCTATTTTTTTCATACTTTTGATTTGTGCAGAACCTCCTACACGAGAAACAGAAATACCTACATCAATAGCAGGGCGGAAACCTTCATTGAAAAGATTTGTATCCAAATAAATTTGACCGTCAGTAATAGAAATGACATTTGTGGGAATATACGCAGAAACATCTCCTGCTTGAGTTTCAATAATTGGAAGCGCAGTCAAAGAGCCTCCCCCTTTGACTTGTCCAACCATACATGCAGGTAAATCATTCATTTTTTCGGCAACTTCAGTTTGTGCATTAATTTTCGCTGCACGTTCCAAAAGACGTGAATGCAAATAAAAAACATCACCTGGATAAGCCTCACGACCAGAAGGGCGACGAAGAATAAGAGATATTTCGCGATAAGCTACCGCTTGTTTTGACAAATCATCGTAGACAACCAATGCATGATATCCTCGATCACGAAAATATTCACCAATAGCAGCACCTGCAAAAGGTGCATAATACTGCAAAGAAGCTGGCTCAGCAGCAGTAGCAGAAACTACAATAGTATATTTCATGGCCCCACGCTCTTTCAATGTATTCACAAGACCAGCAACAGTAGAGGCTTTCTGGCCGATCGCAACATAAATACAATAAACAGGACTTCCTTGATCGTAATTATTTTTTTGATTAATAATCGTATCAATTGCAATTGCCGATTTTCCAGTCTGCCGATCCCCAATTATTAATTCACGTTGACCACGTCCTATAGGAATCATAGCATCAATAGCCTTTAATCCTGTTTGCAAAGGTTCATTAACTGGTTGACGATAAATCACACCAGGAGCTTTGCGATCCAATGGCATTTCGAACTTTTGGCCTCGAATTGGAGTACCACCATCAATAGGTTCGCCCAATGGGTTAATAACACGACCTACCATTTCGTCGCTAACATCAATAGAAGCAATACGACCTGTACGTTTTACGGTTTGCCCCTCCTTAATGCCTTCTGTAGAACCCAGCAAAACGACGCCTACATTATCTTCTTCAAGATTCATGACAACGGCCATCGTTCCGTTTTCAAATTCGAGCAACTCATTTTCTGTTGCATTTCGCAAACCATAAAGACGAGCAACTCCGTCACTAACTTGAAGTACTTTTCCGACTTCCTCAAATTGGACTTCTGTATTAATATCTTTCAGTTCCTTAAAGAGGATATCAGACACTTCGCTCGGTTTAATTTTATTTGGCATAATTATTTTTCTTAGTTTGAAGCTGAAAAGCTGTTATTGTTTAAAAGATTCTTCTTTATAAGTTTAAGTCTGTTGCGAATACTTGCATCAAAACAAAACGTATCATACTCCATAATAAAACCACCAATTATGGAAGGATCTATATCAACCACAAATTCAACTTCGTTATTTGTCTTCTCTTTCACCAGATTTCTTAAGCGCGTCAACGTTCCCGAAGACAACTGAACTGGTATTGTCAAATGACTATGAATAAGGTGTTTTTCCTTTCTATAGAAGTCAACATAAGAATGAGCCATAAACTGAATCATGGCAATGCGGTGATTTTTCAAAACAAGTCGGAAAAACTGCTTAAGGCTCTCACTCGACGTGTCACCAGCGGCTAAATTCAAGATGTTAAACTTCTTCTCATCGCTAACAACAGGATTCTCCAATGTCGAACGCAATGTGGAAACTTTTACAAAAGAATCTCCAAGAACAGACATACCTTGATAAACCTGCTCTGTATCGCACTTGTCTGTTGCAAACTTCAGTAAAGCCTTTGCATAACGTGCAGAAATAATTCCTATATCCATTAAATACGCGAATTATTTTGAAACAGTCAAATCATCCAGTAAGTGGTCAATCCATGCTACTTGCTGTTCATCTTGCTGCAAATTCTTTGAAAGAACCTGACCTGCAATTTTTATTGAAAGATTCGCTACCTCCTCGCGATTCTGCCGCAAAGACTTTTCTCGCTCCGCAATTATTTGCTGACGGGCATCATCAATAATTCTGTTCCCTTCAGCTACGGCCCTATCTTTCGCCTCACGAATGATTTTGTCACGTGTAGCAGCAGCATCTTTCATTATTTGGGATTGCTTCTGACGAGCCTCCTTTAGCATTAATTCACTTTCTGCTTTCACATTGGCTAGTTTCTCATTTGCCTCTCTGGCACTTTTAAGAGACTCGTCAATATATTTTTTTCGTTCATCCACCATCTTAATGATGACAGGAAAACCAAATTTAGCCAAAATGACAAATACTACAATGAATGCAATCAGCATCCAAAACAGCAAGCCAAAATCCGGAGTTAAAAATGACGGCATAAATGAATCACTCTAAAGAAGACAAACAACTAGGGCGAAAAATGCTACACCTTCCACCAATGCCGCAATAATAATCATATTAATACGAATATTACCAGCCATTTCCGGCTGACGAGCAATGGCTTCCATAGCATGACCTCCAATATTTCCAATACCAATACCTGCACCGATACTGGCTAAACCTGCACCTACTCCTGCGCCTAACTTGGCAAGCCCGGCAGCTGCTGCCTGCAACAATACTAATGATAACATAATCCTATAATTTTAATGTTTATAATTTTTTTTATTTTGTAATTTCTGCTTGAGGTTTTTCTTCCTCTTGATGAGCCAGTCCAATAAAAACCGAACTCAATATAGTAAATACAAATGCCTGCAAGAAAGCCACAAGCACTTCCAATAAATCCATAAAAATCATCAATATAACGCTAATTGGAGATATCGTAGCACCTTTAACTATACTCAACTGAAATGTCGTAAAAATTACGCAAGCCAATGAAATTGCTACGGCATGACCTCCAAAAATATTTGCAAAAAGTCGAATCATCAAAGCGAACGGTTTTGTAAAAACGCCGAAGAATTCAATAACTGGCAAAAGTGGTACCGGCACCTTCAACCACCAAGGCACATCCGGCCAAAAGATATCTTTCCAATAGGCCTTACTTCCAAATACATTAACCAGCAACATTGTACAAATGGCCAAGAAAAACGTTATGGTTATATTCCCGGTCAAATTTGCACCACCGGGGAAGATTGGAATCAAACCCAAGATATTACAAAGAAAAATAAAAAAGAAAACTGTCAATAAATAAGGAGCAAAAAATTTGTAGTGTTTTTCGTCTATTGTTTCTTTAATAACATCATTATAAACAAAGAGTACAAACATCTCCATAAAACCGACAAAACCCTTCGGTGCATCGCTTTCTGGACTTTTATGTTTATACCAATGAGCACAATATAAAAAGATAACAAGGAGCAAAATGACAACAATCCACAATTGCAACACATCTTTAGTAATTGAGAGGTCCATCACGCGCTGTTCTGCACCCTCACTATTTTTTTCACAAATCTTTCCATCCTTATTGACATAAAGTCCTTCATACACTCCATTTTTAGCTTCATCAAATCTAAAAGACATAAAGGCATGCCATCCTGTTGAACTTTTCACTATTACCGGGAGAGGAATAGAAATCTTCGTTCCATGAAAAGTTGTTATATGCCATTCATGTGCATCATTTGTATGTTCCATCACCAATTCCTGCACATTAATTTTACCGTCCTCTTTCCCTTCAGAAGCAACTGACTTGAGAGGCATAATTCCCATTAGAAAAATGAGACCTAACAACAGATACTTATTTATCACTTTGACTTTCATTCAATTTCTTTTCAAAATGCACGAATACAATACTTTCACATACTAATGTTAATAGAAAAAATGCACAAAAGCCCAACAAATAAGTTTTCATACAGTCTTTCACTATTAAGCCTCCAATTATAGCCACAGCTCCACTCACAACAAAACGCAACAACATCTGAATCATATAATACCTTGCAACTGATTGTGATGATTTATTCAAAGCTTTCAAATAAAAATAAAAAGAATTCATGTCATACACACTCAATACAATGCATGCTCCTAAAAAAGTAAGGAAAAAATTACATTTTTGAACAGGGAACAAAAACCACACAACAGCACTAATAACCAAATAACCCAACACTATCGTAGACAGCATACTCAAACTGTATACATTACGCATGTGAGTATAATTACGACCCATTTCCATCTTTTGCTAAACCTCCACACAAACAGAGGCTACATTGTCTGCCACCTCAATAAATCCACCTAAAACATCAACACTTACTTCCTGACCATGTGAT
>JAQVXN010000373.1 GCA_028709135.1 Bacteroidaceae bacterium
GGGCTTATTAGAAAGCGATGAAAAGATATAGCATGAAACGAAGAAATTCCGTTTTCAATCTTTTTTATGAAAAATATGAATTCCATATAGTAATTTTACTTGAGTTCGGGATAAGAAAAGTTGTTAAAAAGGTATTTAAAAAATTGGCTATCACAAGATATTTGTGTAACTTTATAGTTGATAATCAAAAAGATACGACAAATAAAATGATGATAACCGAAGCCAAAATTACAGAAATCTTCTGTGTTATAGATGAATTCAATCAAAATTTTGAGAAAGAGATGTCCAATCATGCCTTGATCTCTTCCTCCGGAAAGCGAAGAAGAAACAGAAAGGGCGTTCTCTCGGAGAGTGAAATCATGACGATTCCGGTTTTGTTCCATTTTAGTCACTGTAGAGACCTGAAACACTTCTATCTGCATGAAATTTGTATCCATCTGCGTCACGATTTTCCACAGGTGGTTTCCTATAACAGGTTTGTAGAAGTACAAAGTCACGTATTTTTCAAATTTATGTTTTTTCTGAAGATGTATGCCTTGGGACACTGTACGGGTATAACCTACGTGGACAGTACGATGATTCCCGTATGCCATAACGTTCGCAGATATGCCAACAAGGTATTCAAAGGATTTGCCACAGACGGAAAAGGAACGATGGGATGGTGTCACGTTTCAAACTCCATTTTACCTGTAATGATACGGGCGAAATCATCTCTTTTTGTCTCATGGGAGCCAATGTGCATGACCGAAGCGATATCGTTTGGAATATTCTGGCAAAGGATTTATATGGTAAGTCGTTCGCTGACAGAGGATATATCTCACAAAATCTTTTTGACTCTCTTTTTGCTGATGGAGTCAATTTAGTTACCGGACTCAAATCTAATATGAAAAACAAATTGATACCTTTTTGGGATAAAATCATGTTGCGAAAAAGGTTTATCATTGAATGTATCAATGATAAATTTAAAAATACAGCTCAGATTGTACATTCCAGACACCGTTCGATCAACAACTTCATCATGAATCTCGTTTCTGTTATTACCGCATATTGCTTCTCAGACAACAAGCCACAACCTCTTTCAGGATATGAAATCGTTCAAACTAATCAATACTCTTTTTTCTAATTTCTTATCCCGAACTCAAGTATTGTTATGTTCCGAATGTCTGGTGGTTGTCTGCTATTAGAGCTCCTGTGAAAAAGGCTAAAGGGTGGATGATTGTTTTTGAGTACTTTATCTCCCAGTCATTCAGACCATATCATACAAATACAAAATACTTTGTAATAATTGCTTTGTTGGTTGAATAATATTTTATACTTTTGTAATTAGGAGGTAAGAAGTATAATGAGGAAAATAGTATTTGTAATTTTCTGCACATTTGTACTTGTTTGCAAAGCACAAAATGTTTCAGTTAAAACTTTTGAAATAGAACCTTTTATTGGTGCTACGTTGGGCACATCTAGTTTATCTGGTTATAATCACCAAGTAGGACCCTCTTTAGGTCTTGAGGGTAGATGGAATTTAAAGGCAATGCCATTGGATCTGGGAGTACAACTCTATGTTGGAAGTGCTGTCTACGATAACGAAAATGTAGAATGTAAGGACAAAGATTTGAGTTGTCGTACTGTTGCTACCATGTTTTTTATAGACTATAATTTTGAAAGAGGCACTAACATATCTCCTTTTGTTGGTTTGGGTGTAGGAGTACACACTTATAATGTGACTAAAGCATCTCCTTTTTGGGGCTTAGGTATAGGATTACACCTTTATAATATGGTAGATGGAGATTATAATCATTTTCAAGGTGACAATACTACTGGCATCGGGATTTCTCCGAGAGTGGGAATTGAATTTTTTCGTCGTCTTCGTGTGACGTTAATAGGGCATTTTGGTAACAGAATCTATAATACGGCAGGACTTTCTATTGGATACAGCTTTGGTGTTGGAAAGAAATTGTGTCAAAATTATAAGCCACGTGATAACGACGATAGGTTATAATTATTGATATAGAGATATTGTTGTCTGAGCTTTAATGTTTTACACATTGTGAAGAATATTCTGTTAAAGAACTTGTTACTTTTACATGTCAAGTAAATTTTTCATATCTTCTTTAGAATACTTCTTTACCTGACTTTTTACCCATTTGTTGAATTCTGATTTCTTGATACCAGCTTTTCTTTCAAAAAAAGTCTCAAATTTATCGGCATCAGTGTTCAATCCCTCTTTAAGAAGTTCAATACCGCCACGTTCCAGACAACGTTGACAAACAATCATTCCAATGTAATAGAGCGGTGGAGTCTGATTATCCATGGCATAAAATGGGCCATCATCGAGATTTAGTACATCAGTCTCAGGATGTTTTTCCAAATAAGCATTGATATTGTTAAAATGTTGACGATGGGTAAGACCGAGTTGGGTTTTTGTGGTGTTGAAATATTCAGCGAGGCCATTGATAAAAAAGCTGTGTGCATTTTGAAAAGAACGGTTGATTAGCCGTGAAAGTTCATGCTGATAGAAAGCACCTTTTACAGCATCACCATAAATTATATTATTTTGAGTGTCGGTAGAACCGCAAGTGTTGCATATATTATTACCCATTCCGATGACATAGTCAAAACCTTGCATGTGTTTCTGCTCGTCACAGTTGCGGGCAATGTATTGTTTCACTTTCCCTTCTATTTTTGCACCAAACTTGTTTCTAAGCATTTTTATCATGTTGTTTGCCTTCTCTGCATCGGCACGATTGAATGGAAATTCGGGATAATAGTAATATTCAATGTCGCTGAGTGAATAATGCCTCCAATTGGCTGTATAGAAAGGAAGCCAATTGTACAGTTTAAATTTTTCGCTATCATCTTTTTTTGCCACATAATTGGTGATAGCTAGGACATCTACGTCTTTTTGCTGTGGCAAATAGAACATAGAGCGAATGACGTAATAATCTCCTTCGTTGCGGATTTC
>JAQVXN010000028.1 GCA_028709135.1 Bacteroidaceae bacterium
ACAGCCTTTTCAAATGCTTTGTCAATGATTTTTTTATTGATTCCAAATCCTTTCAAATAATCTGTAACTTGGTGTCGAAGTGCCTTCTTATTCTTAAAAGTAATTGTTGGTGAATCCAATGGAACTGTAAGTTTCATGGCACTTCGAATAACATCGGAATAACCTGACACGATAGGGCAGTTGAAACTATTTTGCCCTTCTTCCTGCTTTTCATAGATCACGTAAGGAAAGAAAATTCTATCAACACCTTTTTCTTGTAAATTAAGAATATGGCTGTGAGTTAGTTTGGCAGGAAAGCAAATATTATCTGACATCACTGATTTTACACCGACTTCGTATTGTTGATAGGTGGAAGGATCGCTGAGGGTTACGCGAATGCCGCAAGCTGAAAAGAGTGTATGCCAAAAAGGATATTCTTCAAATTGGTTGAGTGCACGTGGTATACCTATGTTTAGAGCTCCTTTTGCAACATTAGCCGCAGATCTATCAAAAAGCATATGAAGTTTTTCGGTATACATGTTGATTCCTGTGCGTTGACTTTTTGCTCGGTTTGTAAAGATGCGCTCACATTTATTTCCGGAGAAATAAGTATGTCCTCCTTGAAAAGTGTATTTGTTGACAAGACAATTATTTTCGCAACCATGACATTGTTGTTCATGAGTTTCAAAGATGCCTGAACCAATCATGTCTGAAACAGATTGATTTTGACTTTGATGTTCTTGTGCATAAAGTGCGCAACCATAAGCGCCCATTAGTTCCGGTCTATCGCTACGAAAAACGTTGCGACCAATAAGACGTTCCAAAGCCCGTACCACACTGTCATTGTGCATCGTGCCACCTTGAACCACAATGTGTTTACCGAGTTCTCGGATATTTTTTATTTTAAGAACCTTATGCAAGCAGTTGTTAATAACAGAGTAAGAAAGCCCTGATGCTATATCACCGATGGTAGCACCTTCACGAAGCACTTGTTTTACCTTGCTATTCATGAAAACGGTACAACGAGTCCCTAAATCGCAAGGCTGTTTACCCATACAAGCTTCTGCAGCAAAGTCTTGTACTGAGAAATTCATTGATTTGGCAAACGTTTCAATAAAAGTACCGCAACCGGAAGAACAGGCTTCATTGATTTCAATATGATTAATAACACCATTTTGTACAAAAATGGCTTTCATATCCTGTCCTCCGATATCCAAGATAAAACTTACGTCGGGGTTAATATTTTTTGCTGCCAAATAGTGGGCAATTGTTTCGATAATGCCATCACCAAGGCGGAATGCCGCTTTAATTAGGTCTTCGCCATAGCCTGTTGAACAGCTTCCTTTTACATTTAGGACTGCTTGGGCATTTTTACAGTTATCTAAAAGTTTTTCTAATCCCTTACGAGCAGTTCCAATGGGGTTACCATTGTTAGATGAGTAAAAAGAATAGAGAAGTTGGCCCTCCATATTGAGAACCACAATTTTTGTTGTGGTTGATCCAGAATCAATACCTATGGTAACATCATGAATTCCTGGAGTAAGAGGTGCTACTGGCATTCGGTGAAGCAATTTTTCTGCTTGCCAAACTTGCCATTCGTTTTTATCATTAAATAAGGCTGCAAGCTGTTTGCTCCCCGTATAAGTTACAGTATCTTGTTTTGTGATGCGTTCTATAAGAACAGATAGATTTTCTCCTTTTTTTTGTTGCTTACCAGCTATGGCAGCTCCCCAAGCAGGAATGAGATTGCTCTTTTCCGGTAAAATGATGCCACCTTCATCTAAATGAAGATAATTTGTAAAAGCGTTTCTGAGTGCAGGAATAAAAGTAAGTGGACCTCCACAAAAAAGTATAGGTGGGGTAATGTCCTCTCCGTGGGAAAGTGTAACGACGGTTTGTACAGCCACAGCATGGAAAATAGATGCGGCAATGTCATTACGGTCTGCGTTTTTGGCTAAAAGGTTTTGGATATCTGTTTTGCAAAATACGCCGCAGCGTGAAGCTATAGGATAAATGCGTGATGCGTGCAGCGCCATTTCGTTGAGTTCATCTATGCTGACATTTAGTAAAATGGCCATCTGGTCAATAAAAGCTCCCGTACCGCCGGCACAGTTTCCATTCATACGCAAATCTGGACTTTGACCATCGTGGAAGAAAACCACTTTAGCATCTTCTCCACCGATATCTATCAAGGTATTGATATCTGGATGGTTTTTGCGCATGTATTGTGTTGCGCTAACTACTTCCTGAATAAATGGAATATCATATCGTTCTGCAATGCCCATGCCGATGCTTCCCGTGATGGTAGTATAAGCCTCGACATCTCCGATTTGCTGTTTTATTTCTGACAGAAATGCAAGCACTTTTTCACGTATACGGGCACTATGGCGCTCATATTTTGAAAAAATGATTTTTTCATTTTTGTCTGTTACAACAGCTTTAATCGTTGTGGAACCAATGTCTAGACCGATGCGAATTTTATCCATTAACTTTTTAGTCAACAATTTTGAACTTGCAAAGATAATCAGAAAAGTGTAAAATTGTTCAGTAGTTTAAAGGTTTTTATCTTTTAGATCAGTTGAAAAAGAAGTTGTAACAAAATAATGCTGCATTTTTTGACAAATGCAGCAAATAAAATGTTTTAAAATGAGTTCACTTTTTTAATTACCGTTGCGTTGGAGCCAACGAATTAGCTCTTGATGCCAGATGTCGGCATCTTTAAATGAAGCATTGAAGCCGAATCCGTGGTAACCACCAGGATAAACATGAAGTGAAACGGGTACTTTGTGATCAATAAGTGCCTGTGTATAAACCAGTGAGTTCTTAACTGGAACAATATCGTCAGCAGCAGAAACTACGATGAATGCTCGAGGGGTGTCATTTGTCACTTGTTTTTCGTTACTAAATTTTTCTTCCAATGCTTCATCTGCATTTTCACCTAGTAAATTGTTATGAGAGCCCATGTGGGTAAACGTTTTGTCCATTGTGATAACAGGGTAAAGCAATATTTGGAAATCAGGACGAGTTTCTTTTGAATCATAGTGAGTAGCTACGGTAGAAGCGAGGTGACCACCTGCAGAAGAGCCCATGATGCCAACATTATTGGGGTTTATTTTCCATTCTTTAGCATGAGCACGTACCAACTTAATGGCTTGTTGAGCATCTGTTAGTGGTATTAGGGTCCGCTGCTTGGGTAAACGGTATTTCAGAACAATGAGGGAAATGCCATTATTGTTCAACCATGGAGCAAAGTCATGACCTTCATTGTCTATAGCCAGACCCGCGTACGCCCCGCCGGGACAGATAATAATAGCTTGACCTGTTGGTTTGTTAGATAAATGAACGTATAAGCGTGCATCGGCAGCGTCGTCTTTTACCTGTGAACCTTCCCAAAGTGGAAGTTCGAATGTTTTTTGAGCCTGAGCGCCAAATGAAATAGCGAGGAGGGTTACGATTAAAATGAAAGTCTTTTTCATGACAAATTATTTATTTAAACAGATGATGTTTATTTAGTTTCCGTTGCGTTTAAGCCATCTCAAGAGTTCTTTGTGCCAGATATCGGCATCTTTGAAATTATTATCTTTGTTAAAACCGAATCCGTGAAAACCGCCTGGGTAAACATGAAGCGAAACGGGAATTTTGTGGTCTATGAGAGCTTGTGTGTAAACTAGTGAATTTTTGACAAAAACGCCCTCATCTGCCGATGAAACAACAATGAAAGCGGGTGGCGTATTATCTGTGACATGTTTTTCATTACTAAATTTCTCTACAAGTTCGTTAGATGGCTTTTCGCCGATCAGGCTGTTGTGAGTACCCCAATTAGTAAACGTCGGGTCCATTGTAATTACGGGATAAAGTAAAATTTGAAAGTCTGGACGTGTTTCGTTTGAAGAATATTGGGTAGCGAGTGTTGAAGCGAGATGGCCACCTGCCGAAGAACCCATGATGCCAACCTTATGGGGGTTTATGCGCCATTCTTTAGCATGAGCGCGAACAAGACGCATGGCTTGTTCTGCGTCAGTGAGGGGGATAAGATTACGCTGTTTGGGTAGACGATATTTCAAGACAATGAGTGAAATCCCGTTATGATTAAACCAAGGTGCAAAGTCGAAACCTTCAATATCCATAGCAAGCATCATATATGCTCCTCCGGGACAGATGATAATGGCTTGACCTGTTGGATGATCTGCCAAATAAACGTATACACGTGCATCTGCCGCGTCATCCTTGCTTTGCGAACTTTCCCACAGTGGCAGTTCAAAGTTTTTTTGCGCTTGAATGCATAAGGAAAAAACGAAGATAGAGAGAAGTGTAATCAGTGTCTTTTTCATTTTCGTTAATTTTAAATGATTGAAAGTTCTGAGATAAACGTTCTTTTTCTGTCGGTTATAATGGTTTGATGTCGCAAATTTAACGAAAAGAATCTAAAAGGATTCATTTCATTTCAAAAATCCATTATTTCGGATGAGATAGTTTTGAATGCTTATGTTTAAGTTCAATTTACGGATCATGGATGGGATGTTCGCAGATTAAAACTACAAATGGCCTTGATAGAGAAAATAGATAATGACAAATAGTTTGTGACGCGGTGCGTCATAAAAAAAACGCAGTGCGTCACGAAAGAAACGCGTCGCGTCACAAAAGAAACGCAGTGCGTCATTAACTTTATGAATGCTTTGTTGCAAGATAGTATGTGATGAATCATCGTTAATGATCGGTTAGAAGGTTTTTTAAGAGTATATAAGGGTGTGGAAGATATCCTGACGAAGAGGTTTTAAATCGATGTGGGTAAGATGTTTCAAATAAAAAGGTGTAACTTTGCAAATTGAAAAATAGAAAAATAATAAATAATGGGTTTACGGTGCGGTATAGTAGGTTTGCCGAATGTAGGTAAGTCGACACTTTTCAACTGTTTAAGCAGTTCGAAGGCGCAGGCTGCGAATTTTCCGTTTTGTACGATAGAGCCAAATGTAGGAGTTATTACGGTTCCTGATGAAAGACTGAATAAATTGGCCGAAATAGTTCACCCCGGACGCATAGTCCCTACCACAGTTGAAATTGTGGATATTGCGGGATTGGTGAAAGGAGCAAGTCAAGGAGAAGGTTTGGGAAATCAGTTTCTGGCAAATATTCGTGAAACGGATGCTATTATTCACGTCATCCGTTGTTTCAATGATGATAATGTTGTTCATGTGGATGGCAGCATTGATCCCGTACGTGATAAAGAAATTATAGATACGGAACTTCAGATAAAAGATTTGGATACAGTAGAAAACCGTTTACGTCGAGTGGAAAAAATTGCTCAAATGGGCGGGGATAAAAATGCGAAGTTGGAGTATACTGTATTGACAGCATACAAGGAGGCTTTGGATAAGGGTCTGTCGGCTCGCACGGTGACCTTTGAAAGTAAAGATGAGCAACAGGTGGCGCGCAATTTGTTTCTGTTGACAGCTAAGCCGGTGCTTTATGTTTGCAATGTTGACGAAGGTAGTGCAGTGAGCGGAAATGCTTATGTAGAAGCGTTGCGCGAGGCTGTGAAAGACGAGAATGCCGACTTGTTGGTGGTTGCAGCGCGTACCGAAGCTGATATTGCGGAATTGGAAACCTATGAGGAGCGTCAGGAGTTTCTTCAGGATTTGGGCTTAACCGAATCAGGTAGTAATAGATTGATTAAGGCAGCTTACAGTCTGTTAAACCTGGAAACATTTATTACAGCAGGAGAAATGGAAGTGAAAGCTTGGACATACCACAAAGGCTGGAAAGCTCCTCAGTGTGCCGGTGTTATTCATACGGACTTTGAAAAGGGATTTATTCGCGCGGAAGTGATTAAATATGAGGACTATATACATTATGGTAGTGAAGTCGCTATTCGTGAGGCTGGAAAACTTTATGTGGAAGGAAAGGATTATGTAGTGGAGGATGGTGACATCATGCACTTTAGATTTAATGTTTAGTCATATTAATAACTGATAATATTTTTAGCCATGCTTGATTTTATTAATTGGGCTCCTGATGTAGTTGCTTTTCATGTATTTGGTTTTCCGGTACGTTGGTATTCATTGTGCTGGTGTGCTGCACTTTTTGCAGGATATCTGAATATGAAAAGACTGTATAAGAAACAGAACATTGACGAAAAGTATCTGGAACAGATTTTTTTGTATTGTTTTTTTAGTGTATTGATAGGTGCACGTTTGGGGCATTGCCTTTTTTATGAGCCGGGCTATTTTCTCTCCCACCCTATAGAGATGTTTCTGCCGATCAGGCATTTTGATACCGGTTGGAAGCTTGTAGGTTATGAAGGATTGTCAAGTCATGGTGGAGTTTTCGGTATGATTTTTGCCATTTGGTTATATGCTCGTCGTACAGGAATTCGATTTATTCACGTATTGGACAATATGGGAATTTTGACGCCTCTTTCAGCTGCGTTTATTCGTCTGGGAAATTTGATGAATTCAGAAATTGTAGGTAAACCAACTACTAAACCGTGGGGATTCATCTTTGAAAATAATGGGGAAACGTTTGCCCGTCATCCGGGACAGCTTTATGAGTCAATAGCTTATGTAGTGATTTTCGTGATAATACTGCTCGTATATCGACGTTATCCCAAACGAGTAGGAACGGGTTTGTATTTTGGTCTATGTTTAACGTTAATTTTTACGTTTCGTTTTTTCATTGAGTTCATCAAAGCAGATCAAGAAGCTTTCGAGGCCGGTTATTTGCTGAATATGGGGCAGGTTCTGAGTATTCCTTTGATTGCTGTTGGAATTTACAGCATGGTTCATTCCAAAAAAGGAGTGGGTCTCAAATGATAGTTTTTTATAGCGTTCTTCCCTACCCTTGTTATTTTATAAAGGGTAAAATGTTTTACTAAATCAAGTACATACGTTTCAATTGGAATAGTTTTCAGTGATTGTAAGAAAATCTAGGCGTGTAGTAGAAATGAAAATGATTTTGCAACCTTTTTAAATTGAAGAAAGATGAAAGTTCTATTAGTTAATGGCAGTCCGCATGCTGCTGGTTGTACATTTACAGCCTTAAAGGAGATGGAAAAAGTGTTTCAAAATGAAAAAGTTGAAACAGAAGTTATTCATGTGGGTCATTTGGATATTCATGGTTGCATTGGTTGTCGTAAATGTGTGGAATTGGGGCATTGTGTGTTTCAGGACATTGTGAATGAGGTGGCTGAAAAGTTTAAAGATGCCGATGGTCTTGTGGTTGGGTCACCAGTTTATTATGCGTCTCCTGCTGGTAGCTTGTTAGCTTTTTTGGATAGATTGTTCACCAGTGCTTCGTTTGATAAAACGATGAAAGTGGGTGCTGCGGTTGTTTCTGCACGACGTGCGGGTACTATAACCAGTTTTGACGTGCTCAATAAATATTTTGCCATAAGTGGCATGCCTATAGCTTCCAGTCAGTATTGGAACGAAGTACATGGTTCTTCAGCAGCCGAAGTGGTGCAGGATTTGGAGGGTATGCAAACTGTACGCATATTGGCGCGCAATATGGCATTTCTAATGAAGAGCATTGCACTTGGAAAGAAAGAATATGGACTTCCCGAGAAGGAAGAACGGGTTTGGACTAACTTTATAAGATGAAAAATGGTGGGGCTTTTTTAAAGTCTGTACATTTTAGCGTTTTTCGCTAGAAATGGGACGGAAAAAGCGTTCGTGTCGATAACCTTTGAAAAAGGACTGTGTCGGGTCTTTAGAAAAAGTTGTGCAAAGCAGACGTCCGATAAGATGAGAGTAGGGTAGAAATCCAAAAACGCGTGAATCGTAAGCCTGAAGATTGTGAGGATTAAAAATCCACACGTAATCTTGCGAAAACTGTACTTTTTGGAGCTGTTTGCCATCAACAACAAGAAGACTGTCACAATTCCAACAAACGTTTCTGTGCTCGTGTAAATGGAGCATATTGGCTAATAGCGTAATGTTCCATGGACGAACATCTACGGGATAATTGGAGCCTGGTACCACAAAAGGATATTTTGCGGTGCAGACGCTGTTTTGAAGTTTTTTGTTTGGATTCCAAGTCATCCAGATTGTATCTCCCGGAAGAGCAATGCAAGTGCCTACACAAATAGGGCGTGAAGAAATAGTTCCATTTGAGGATAACGGGTCATTGAACGCTACCTGATCGCCACGTTGAGGTAAAATTTCTTTTACTTTATGATAACCGAAAAGACGTTCTCCCGGAAGTCGCAAGCCATAAGAAAGCCGGCTGACCATCACGCGATCACCTTGTAGAAGAACAGGCTCTTCTCCTGATACAGGAATGGTGACCTGAAAAATCAGTAAACTCCAGACAAGCCAGACTGAAATAATGGCCAGCAGGAAAATGAAAATCATTTTAATCCATGGCCTCATGGGCAGGAAAATTACTTGATGTTATCAACGAAGCGGAAGAGACGATTCCAACGGATTTTACCATCAAACCAGCCATAATCCTTATTGAGAGAAAGCCAAATCATAATGGGTTTGCCGACAATGTGATCTTCAGGAACAAAACCCCAGAAGCGGGAATCTGCAGAGTTGTCACGATTGTCACCCATCATCCAATAATAATCCATTTTGAAAGTATAACTGTTAGCAACTTTATCATTAATGAAAATCTTTCCATCGCGCACTTCAACTTTGTTGTGCTCATAGATTTGAATTGGACGGAGATAAAGTGGCAGGCTAGCCAAATTTAATTTCATGGTTTTGCCTTTTTTAGGAATCCAAATTGGGCCATAGTTATTACAATTCCACCCAGTTATTTTATAGTGTGGATAAAGCATAATGCCGTCTGTGGAAGGTGAGGGCGTGATGGAGACTACCATGTCTGTTCTCTTCTTGAGGGCGTCGTAAGCGCGTTTAGTAAGAGGCATACGGCGAACATTGAAGTTGTTTTCACTGACTGTTTCAGAACGATCTTCCATGGAGATTCCGTATTCCTTGCAAAAATCTTCCGGAATATCGTATTTCAGGGTGACAATGTAACTATATTGGACGTTATCAGGCTGCTTGTTAAGTTTTCCATTTATATAAACAAGGCCGTTTTTAATTCTCAACCATTGTCCGGGAAGGCCTACACAGCGTTTTACATAATTTTCACGCATATCAACGGGCCGAGCCAGGAGTTTGCCGAATTTATCCGGATTACTCAGAATATAATCACGACCTACATTATAAATTGTTTGAAAGGCTTGCATTTGAGCCTGTGGTGAGAGTCCCGAAAGATTGCTTGGATAGAGTTGTTGCCCAATTTCATAACACATTGCGTAATAGTCCTGATCTTGAATTTTTGCGGCTACGGTGTCTCCGGCAGGATAGTTGAAAACAACAATATCATTTTGTTTGATATGACCAAAACCTTTGATGCGGCGATAATCCCACTGTGGCCATGAAATAAACGATTTTGTGCCTAAAAGAGGGATTGTATGTGATGTGAGCGGCATATGAAGCGGCGTATTGGGAGTACGCGGACCATAACTCATTTTACTAACAAAAAGGTAGTCACCCGTAAGGAGACTTTTCTCCAAAGAAGAGGAAGGAATGACATAGTTTTGGAAAAAATAAAGATTTACAAAATAAACTGCAACAAGAGCAAAAACAATGGCATCGACCCAACTCATAACTTGTCGAGTAGTCTTATTCTTACTGTTGCGCCACCATCCCCAAGGAATTTTTTTTGTAATGTAAGCGTCAAAGATAAAGGGAATGAAGATCACGGCCCACCAACTTCCCAACCAGGCAAGAAAGAGGAGATATAAGATAGTCCAGAATGTAAATTTGATCCAATTTTTAGGCGTAGCCTTTTTGTGTTGGTTTTGCTGTTTTTCCATAGGAATAATTTGAATTTATTTAAATAAGTCGTCCATTGTTAGAAGTCCCTCATGGTTGGCTGTAAATTCAGCTGCAAGAACTGCACCAAGAGCAAAGCCACCTCGATTATGGGCATCGTGAGTAATGGAAATCTCATCAAAAGTGCTATTATATTTAACTGTATGAATTCCTGGAACTTCGTCACGGCGAATACTGTTAATGACGAGTTTGTCGGGTTCTGCGTCGTCGCTTCCATGAATGGTGCCGTCGGGAGCATGCAATTTCCCTTTTGTCCAATCAGTTTTGCGGTCCAAATTAGCCAAAATGTTTTCAGCAAGTGTAATGGCAGTCCCGCTGGGCGCATCCAGCTTATGAATGTGGTGTGTTTCTTCTATTGTTACGTCGTAATCAGGATATTTGTTCATCATTTGAGCCAAAAAGGTGTTAAGCTTATTGAAAAGGAAAACGCCTAAACTGAAATTACTGCTCCAAAAAAGAGTTTGCCCTTCACGTTCACAAAATCTTTTGATGTCTTGTGAATGTTCTTTTTGCCAGCCTGTAGAACCTGTAACAACTTTAACGTCTCTTTGAAAGGCTCTGCAGATATTGCTGTAAGCTGCTGTAGGATTTGTGAATTCAATCGCTACGTCAGCACTAGCAAATGCTTTACTTTCAAAGTCTTCTGAATTATCTATGTCTATGATACAAACAATTTGGTGACCTCTTTGAATAGCAACGTCTTCTATCATGTGTCCCATTTTGCCGTATCCGATTAGTGCTATCTTCATATGAATGCTAATTTATTGACTGCAAAGATACTGCAAGTTGAGAGAAAAGCAAATAAAGAAGCATCGCTTTTTATTTTTGTTTTTCCGGAACGTTGCGTCTCTTGTTCAGAAATACAGCAATTTGAAAGAAAAATAGAATAAGAAGCATAGTTTTTTATTTTTGTTTTTGCAGGGAGTCAGATTGTACAAAAAAGTGTTACTTTTGTAACAATTAAGCAGCATGAAACTGCAAGGAATGGAATATAAAAATGGAACGACTACTGCATTATGTTTGGCAACACAGACAATATCCGTTTGGGTCTCTTAAAACCATTGCAGGCGAATCAATTGAAGTTATTGATCCCGGTTTGCACAATGAGAATGCAGGCCCAGACTTTTTTGATGCAAAAATTAAAGTAAGTGGAGTCTGTTGGGTAGGAAATGTTGAAATTCACAGTGTTAGTTCCGATTGGTATCACCATCATCATGACAGCGATCCAACTTATAATAACGTGATTCTACATGTTGTGGAAAAAGATGATGGACCTGTTGTAACAGCTTCTGGGCGTACAGTGCCACAGATTGTTATCCAGGTGCCTGAAACTATACGAGAACATTATGACGAACTGCTTCGAGCGGAGAAGTATCCCCCATGTTATTCTAATGTGATGAATTTGCCGTTATCGGTGGTTCGTGTTTGGTTGGATAAATTAGCAGACGAACGTTTGAAAATAAAAACGGCACGTATAAATCAGTTGTCAAAAACGTTACGCGGGGATTGGGAGGATGTTTTATTCATAACCTTAGGCCGGAGTTTTGGTTTTGGCATTAATGGGGACGCTTTTGAAGAATGGGCATCTAAGATCCCCCTGATGGCAGCAGGAAAACACCGTGATGATTTGTTTCAGTTGGAAGCGCTTTTTCTAGGACAGGCTGGTTTGTTGGAAGATGAAATGTTGCCATCTTCTCATCGGGAAGAGGCATTGCGCGAAGGTTATTTTCAGAAAATACAGCATGAGTATCGTTTTCTGGCTCATAAATTTACACTTCAACCAATGAATGGGTTACATTGGCGGTTTTTGCGTTTACGACCGCAAAACTTTCCACATATTCGGTTGGTGCAACTAGCAAATCTTTTTTTTTCGCGTCGTTTTAGTCTTTCGAGTGTGATAGAGGCCCGCACACTATCAGAAGTTCGTAGTTTGTTAGAAACAGAAGTTACGTCTTATTGGCAAACACATTATTCTTTTGGAGCAAAGAGTAGTGAATCTGTGAAAACTTTGCGGCAGAACTCTTTGGATTCACTGATTATCAATACGGTTGTTCCTATTTTATATGCTTATGGCAATCATAGTTTGCATGAGGACTATTGCAAAAGGGCTCTTGACTTTTTGAACCAAATGAAATCAGAAGAGAATCATATTACACGTGTTTGGAAGGATTTAGGACTTGCGGTCCATTCTGCGGCAGATAGTCAAGCACTTATTGAATTACGAAATCGTTACTGCGATCGGAAGGATTGTTTAAGATGCAGTTTCGGTTGGGAATATCTTAAACAAACAAAAATTTATTCAACTTTACAAGAACCAGAACAATGAATAAGAACTATATTTTTGAACTTGAAATGGCTGTTCGCGATTACGAATGCGATATAGAAGGAATTGTGAATAACGCCAATTATTTGCATTATATGGAACATACGCGCCATCA
>JAQVXN010000374.1 GCA_028709135.1 Bacteroidaceae bacterium
CACTTTTGCTGAACTGCATGCACTCATTACGGAGACCAGCATAAAAAAAGCTAAAAGCAAAATAATGGGTCTTTTCATTTTTCTTTAAAACCTCCAATTTAAAAGCCCGTAATCATATCAAATAAATTTTGCAATCCTTACTTGAGACTTTTGGGCTCTTTCTGCAAATGCGAGTAATTTGCATTTGCATATATTATAACCCATTAATATTCAAATAAACATACTATTTAAAAAAAATATCAAAATTTATAGACTGAGATTGGTAAGATAATTCGTCTCCATGCAGAGCACGGCTCGCCGCAGTTATATTTTACGGCAGGCTGTGTTCTGGCAATCAGTCCATATAGCCAAAGGAGATTGAAGTTATTCTGCAATATTTTTGCAAAATAAGAATAAGAAATTGACATTTGGGTAGTATATAGCATATAATAAAAATATAATTTTGCATGCAATTTGCAGAATGGGGAAAATCATATGCTATTAGAGTTTAGAACTAAGAACTATAAATCATATAAAGATGAACTCCTATTTTCTCTTGTGCCTGCTCCTAAGCAAAAAGGCCTTGATTATAGCGTGTTGGAAGAAACCCTTGGAAAGAAAGTCTATAAGGGTTTATGTTCTGCTGTAATTTATGGGCCAAATGCCTCTGGAAAAACCAATATCATTGGTGCAATGGATACCTTTAAATCAATTGTTTTGCGTGGTAATATTCGTAATGATGATGATAAGAGCGACCCAAACGCTGCGTCCGCCGCCTTGGAACTAATTCCGAACAACTCCAATGAAAGTATTGATCCGGTAAGCTTTGCTATTAAATTTATCACAGATGGCATGTTGGTGGAATATTCTTTTTCTGTAGCCTTAGGTAAATTTTTAGAAATTGATTATCAGCGTAAGGTGTTATCTGAAACGCTAAAAATTAATAATTCCTTGATTTTTTCGAGGAATGACAGTTTAGAGTTTGATTCTTTGAATACGATTCAGGAACTCTTCGTAAATGCTTTTGAACAGAATGCAGAGGGCGCAATCTCTCTGGCAAAAAGCAATTTGAATGACGAAGAACTTTTTCTGATGAACGGTTTCAAAACAATGTTCAGTTCCAAGCTGGTTGCACTGATAAGCAGTTGGCTGGACAACAAATTCATGGTCATTTATCGCGCCAACTCTATTCATCTCATCCGAAAGTTTAGTGATCCAAAGAAAAAATCCATATATGTTGAAAAGACATTGAATGAAGCGGCAACTTATTTTGGAATTAACTCAAATGCACTTGGCTATGTGGTAGATGGTGACAATAATGAAGCAAAACTATTTTCCCTTTTTCATAAAACTAAAAAAGGTGCTGCAATTCCCGCCGAGCTGTTTGAATCCTATGGAACAATTCGCTTTGTAAATATGTTTCCCTTAGTAGTCAATGCGCTCTTAAATGGAGGCACCTTGGTGGTAGATGAGTTCGACGCTTCCATCCATCCAATGGCTTTGATGAATATCATCAATATCTTTCATAATGATGATATCAACATTCACCATGCACAGCTTGTTTTTAACACACACAACCCTATTTTCTTAAATGCAAACCTGTATCGGCGGGATGAAATTAAATTTGTAGAGCGTGATGAAGAAACACACTTCAGTAGCCATTATTCTCTCTCAGACTTTGGAACGACAGGAAAATCTGGCGTTCGTAAAAATGAAGATTATATGAAAAATTACTTCATTAACCGATACGGTGCGATTAAAGACATTGATTTTACACCTATTTTTGAGGAATTGCTGTCTCGCGGAAAAGAGGTGTAGGCTATGCGTAAAGAAAACAGAACCTACTACTTTTCTGTTGAGGGCGAAACTGAGAAGTGGTACTTGGATTGGCTCCAAGGCGCAATCAACGTAAATCCGGCTGCAAAATACACCGTAAAGCTAGATAGCAAAATTCAAAAAGACCCATTGGCTCGTGCAAAAGGTCTCACGATTTTAGGAAAAACGGAAATCACCCATATCATTGACAGAGAAAGCGAAGAAGATGTCCATGTGAGGCAGTTCCAAACGATCTTAGATCGTATGAAAATGGCGCAAAATATCGGAAAAAGCATCACATATCGCCTCGGATACAGCAATTTCACGTTTGAGCTTTGGATGATTTTGCACAAAGCTGACTGCAATGGTTCGCTGGTCCATCGCAGCCAATACCTTGCGCCGCTTAATAAAGCTTATGACGAAAATTTTGAGAACCTTGAGCAGTATAAGCATAAGGACAATTTCAAGCGTGTTCTTAAAAAACTGTCTCTTGACCAGGTCAGTGATGCTGTTCGGCGGGCAAAGTTGATTATGCAGCGAAATGCGGAAGCTGGCTTCGTCCCACACCGCTATAAAGGTTACAAATATTATAGGGGAAATCCATCACTTTCCATCTGGGAAATTGTTGATAAAATTTTAAGTGAGTGCCAATTAACATGAAAACTTGAGTAAGGAAGCACTACAGTTGTTTAATATAAAATAACAATATAATTATATCATTCCATAGCAAAGCTGCAAGCAATACGGAGGTATTAATCATGATTTCTGATTACGGTAGTTATTCAAAGGATTTTACAAGGCTAACATCTGAAAACACGGAAAAGGCTTCCTGCATTCCTATACCCTATGATTCTATCGAGGCAGCCATTTTGGGTGAGCGCAGTGCTTCCCCTTTTTACCGGCTTTTAAACGGTCTATGGGACTTTAAATACGCTGCAAATTTGTCGGAGGTTCCTGATAATTTCTATGATATAGATTACAGAACAGATGGCTGGGATAAAATCCCCATTCCATCAAATTGGCAAATGCATGGGTATGATGTTCTCTATTATACAAACATTGAATACCCCTATCCCTTAGACCCGCCTCTTGTTCCGGATGATAACCCCATAGGCCTTTATAAATTCGATTTCAATATACCGGATGAGTGGTCCG
>JAQVXN010000375.1 GCA_028709135.1 Bacteroidaceae bacterium
TGCCATAGCTATCTCAGATTGGGATCAATTCCATTTCATTGAAAAAAAACTTCCTGAAAAAAAAGGATTTGAAAAAAGTAGAATACAGAAACAACGCTTCATCTATCAAGAAATTTACATCATTGATATTGTACCATTTGGAGGTGTAGCAAAGGATGATGGAAGCATATACTGGCCGCCCGATGAAACTATTGCGATGTCAGTTTGGGGTTTTTCGGAAATGGCAGATTCAACCATAAACGTCAATATTGATAATGAGTTTATAATAAAAATTGCTTCTTTACCGGGAGTATTTCTACTTAAAATGATAGCATGGAAAGATAGACACTTATCCAATTCCAAGGATGCATACGATATAGCTTTAATTTTGACCAACTACCTGGATATTAACCGGGAAAGATCGGTCGAAGAACATTACGACCTCTATGTTACAGATAAATTTGATCATATAATAGCTGGTGCACAACTTATGGCAAGAGATATCAAACTTATAACACAAGGGAATGAGCATACATTAGGCTATATCAAAGAGATATTGAAAGAAGAGATAGCACTTGCGGAAGAAAGCCAATTAATCAACCAATTGGTCGAATCGGATGTGAGTTTACAATACGAACAAGTGCTGTCCTGTTTAGAATTAATGCTGAATGAATGGAATAAATAATATTGATATGGAACAAAATAACGGATATACAACAGAAGATATCATTTTGGAAGACAATCAGCTAATTTGTGCCCTGACCAAAAAGATAAAAACAACCTCTGAAAAGGAGCTTACATTGCAATCAATGATTATGATGTTCAACGAAGAGTACAATTTTGATTTGAATGACATGGAACGAGAGTTCACTTTCCGATATGAAGATGAAGACGGAAAAACGAAACGAGCCAAAGCCGACCTTGCGATATTTTCCCCTGAAAGAGCGCATGATTCAGAGAATATGATTCGCATCGCTATTGTATTCGACTCCAAAGTAAAAAATAATGATCCTAAAAAAGGAGTTGACGAAACATTGGGAACATACTTGGAATATACAGAATGTGAATTTGGAGTATGGACAAATGGCAATGACCTTCATTACCTCCAATGTATAAAAGATGAGTTCGGACAAGCCCAAACAATTGATATTTCCGATTTTCCGGGGAAAGGACAAGCGATGAAAGATTTGGAGTTAGCTGGGGAACGTGCACATCCTCGGAAACCAGCGAATGATTCTTTGGTAAGAACATTCAAGCGTTGCCACGACTATATTTATGGAAACGAAGGAATGAAAAAAACTGCTTTCTGGGAATTGCTAAATCTTATTTTCTGCAAAATATACGACGAAAAACGTCGCTTCATGGATGCTGAAAAAGGAATAAGTTATCGTCGTCGTTTTTGGGTTGGAGTGAAAGAGCAGAATACAGAAGAGGGGCAGAACAAAGTGGCACTTCGTATTAAAGGATTGTTTAGTGAATTGAAGAATGACAATTTATTCAAAGAGGTGTTTGACGGAAATGAGCAAATTAATCTTTCCCCTCGAGGATTAGCTTATGTAGCTTCCGAATTAGCCAAGTATTCATTTTTAGATGCAACTGTCGATGTAAAAGGAACCGCTTACGAAACCATTGTATCGAATACATTGAAACAAGAAGCTGGACAATTCTTTACTCCTCGCAATGTGATACGTTGCATGGTCGAAATGATGGATCCCGATCAGAATACTCGCGTACTCGATCCGGCGTGTGGTTCTGGTGGATTTCTGGTCATGGTTTTGGACCATGTGCGTAAAAAAATTGCGAGCAACATGTTTTCAGATAAATCAGGGGTTTTCCTTGAAGCAGAATACAATTCGTTTCAGGTGAACGATGCTGTGAAAAAATATGCCGAACGAATGCTTTTCGGGTTCGACTTCGATCCCGATTTGAAAAAAGCCGCGCGGATGAACATGGTTATGGCAGGTGACGGACACGCCAACATCTTCAACATCAACTCACTGGATTATCCCGAAGGGCAATTAGTAGATAAGGATAAGGTTGCACTAAAAGTTGCGGAAAGTATTGCTATCAGCCAAGACAAGAATTTCAACTTCGATTATCCAATGGAGAACGCTTTCGGAAAATTTGATATGATATTCACCAATCCTCCATTTGGAGCCAAAGTGGAAGTGGATCGCAGTATTTCTCGCCGATATGAGTTAGGACGTAATCCAGTAAAAGATGCTTATGGCAACTATTTATTCAATGGAACAGAGAAAACTAGTGAAGCACCTGAAGTGCTGTTTATTGAACAATGCTATAATTTCCTAAAACCGGGAGGCAAAATGGCTATTGTATTACCCGACGGTATATTAGGAAATCCCAATACAGAACCAGTTCGTGCATGGATACTCGAACGCTTCAAATTGTTAGCATCGGTAGATTTGCCTGTAGAAACATTCCTCCCACAGGTCGGTGTACAAGCTTCTCTCCTCTTTTTACAGAAGAAAACAGCGGAAGAAAAACTGATTGCAGTTAGTGATGAAAACTACGATGTGTTTATGGCAATAGTTGAAGCGGTAGGAAAAGATCGCCGAGGTGTTCCCGTATACGTACGAGACGACGATGGAGCAGAATTGCTATTTAATCGCAAGAAAGAATGGCTTAGTCTGGATGAAAAAGGTAATCCAATTCCAAAAAGTCGTAACGAAAGAGTAAAAGAGTTGGATGATGATTTGCCCAAAGTAAGTGAAGCGTATAAGGAATTCTTAAAAAAGAGGTAGATATGAAATCAGGAGCTTTAAATAATAAAGAGATAAATGTTTCAATGAGAATAGATGGTAGTTTTCATCTTTCAGACGGTGTTATTTTTGAACGAACCATATTGCAACACTCTCATAAACCATTAAATGCTTTTTGTAGTGACATATTTACATCAGGTCGTAGTAAACGTGTATATACAAAGAAAGAATACGGTTTTCCTTATTTAAG
>JAQVXN010000376.1 GCA_028709135.1 Bacteroidaceae bacterium
TTGCCACAGCTAGCACTATTGGCAATAAACGTATTTTACGTTTCAACGACATAGAAACCAAAACTTTGCGTTTTACGATAACAGACTGTAAGGCATGTCCTGTGATTTCCGACATCCGCTTCTACTGCGCACCTATTATACAATAATCTTTTCAATAAATTAAGAAAAGCGGAAAAGAAACTTACACCTGCTGATTTTGGCATATTCTACTTCTTTTTCGAGATAAAATTCCGATACTTTAAGGCTTATAAAATTGATGAAATAAAAAGGTCTGGTCCCTTCAATGGAACCAGACCTGAGGAAAAACATCAAATAATATGAACGATTGTTTTCACAGCAAAAGATTACTTCAGTGCAATCTTTCCAATTTTCTCAATTTCTTTACTTGTCAGTGCACTATTCCAGAAATCCAATTCTGCAATATCTATTGTATCTATCTCTCCATCATTATCACAGAACAGCATTGCTCCGGTCTTGTCCATCATCCATCTATTATCCGCCAAATCCGTTGCTGTCTTAAGCAGATCTCCGTCCAGATAAATACTTACATATCCATTTGTTACTACTAACGTAATACGATACCAGGTATCCGTATTCAGTTGTCCGGAGTATCCGAAACCAGCTACACCAAGACCTACTTGTGCATTTCTGTTGATAAATATATCCGCATCATCGTTATTGGCCAATGTCGTTTGCAACAGACCGTGGTATTGTGAAAATGAACTCATCCGCACATCATATTGAATGGTATAATTACTTAACTGACTTGCCTCATTCACTCCTAATTTAAAGCAAGTGCCGCGTTCCAGAGTAATTGCCTTATTCGCATCTGTCGGTCCCGCAATTGGAAGGACATTTGCATTCTTCGGATCATCTACCAATGTTAACGTACCGTCGTCTCCCACCAGATACGGAGTCAACGTAGCATTACCTTCTGTTGAGGTGAATATATTGGCAGCATCGTCAAAGGTCCATTTTCCCGTGCAGATCGGAGTGCGTCCTCCGTCATAGCTTTGGTCCACTGTAATAACGCATGGAGTTACCTCACTTCCATCTGCGGCAGAAATTGTAATCGTTCCCTGACGAGAACCGGCATCTGTCATGTCATCTGCTTTAAAAGTATAGGTTTGGTCTCCTGTCGACGGCGTTACGGTTACTGATTTTATCCAATCCGGCATTTCGAATTTCGGAACAACGGAACTTTTTACATGTAGACTAAACTGATTATCGTTGTCTTTCAGCGAAACTTTAGACTCATCTACATAAATATACGGATAATCAACACCTTTAAGTTTGGCAATTTGTTTCATTGTCAAGACTTCTTTCCAATAGCGTATTTCAGCAACATCAATGTCTTTACACTCACCGTTATCATCTGCAAAAAGATAGAACGCATTATTTGCAAGCGACCATCTGGTATCTGCAACAGAACCCGGTGAAACCAATACACCATCGATATAAGCATTCGGCACATTGTCTTTTACCGTTAAAACGATGCGGTGCCAAAGTCCCGGAACAATTCGACCACCGTAGGTCCAATTCGTTGATAGACCCACCTGCTGAGACTGATTAATAAAGACATCCGCGTCGTCATTGTTATCCAGATTTGTTTGCAACAAGCTGTGGTAATCACCTTCATTATGAATTCTTACATCATACATCAGCGAGTAATTTGAAATTCTGTTGTCACTTTCAGGATCATATTCAACTTTCAATAAGGATGCCGTAGGACATAAAATAGCCTTATTATCCGTTGTAGGACCATCAATTTGCTTGATGTTCGCTGCATCAGTAGATTCCGCCATGGTAACAGCACCATTGTCACCCATTGTTGCCGGTTCCATAATGATGTTGCCACTCATCGAGTTTGCCATTAAATCCGTATTATCATCAAAGGTCCATTTTCCGTCAGCATCCGGCGCAACATCACTTACTTTGGTTTGAGAAACTGTAATCTTCACAGGTGTTACTAAACAACCTTCCGGCCCTGAAATAGTTATTTCGCCATTTCTTGTTCCTATTTCCGTCATCGAATCAACACTAAAAGTGTAATTATAAGTTCCAATAGATGGAAGCGGGCGTTTCAGGTGTATCCAAGACGGACAGGTAAATTTCGGTTCTACAGTACCTGTCACATTTGTCTTAATTTCGTTCTCGTCTACAAGGTCGAAATTAGCAATGTCAGCAGAAATTGAATCTTTGTTATTGAGACTCCCCAGAGAAAGTATTTGTGCATCTGTAAGAACCTGATCCCAAAGAGAAATCTCGGCCACATCAATATCGTTGTCTTCTCCTTCATTATCACAAAGAAGACATGCTCCATCCTTACTCATTTGCCAACGGCCGTTACCCGTACCAGAACCTTGATTGACTTTGACTCCATCCAAATAGGCGCATGGTATGCCATTGGTCACAGTTAAAATGATGCGATGCCACTTATTCACTGTAACATTTCCTCCATATCCCCAATCGGTTACATTTAAGCCAACGGCTCCACGACGATTGATGCAGCATTCTACATTATCCTTATTCTCTACATTTGTCTGAAGCAGGCAATGGAAACCAGAAATGCTAGAAATACGTACATCATATCTCAACGTATATGAAGGTAAATCAGAACCACTAACGATCTTCAACATCGAGAATGCAGGAACACAAACGGCTTTATTTGTTTCAGACGGGCCATCGGTATATTTGAGTCCAGCGGTTTTCCAATCATCTTGCATCGTTAGTTCTCCTGTACCCGCAGTAGACTCGTTTCCGGCTGTCATCACAGCAGTTCCCTGCGCACTTGCAAGTGGATTGTTTTCGTCATCAAAAGTCCAATCGCCAATACTTGCCGGAGGCATATTCGATGGATCAATGCTCGTTGTTACCTGATCACTGTTGATCGTTAACGACGCGTTGTTATAGGAGTCATAAGCAGTTACATTCACCGTATATT
>JAQVXN010000377.1 GCA_028709135.1 Bacteroidaceae bacterium
TTAATTTGCATTTTTCCTGATTTCATTTCACTTCTTAACCCCTTCGCATATACTAATTATCCTGGACTTAACCGGTTAACAATTTGTACACTAAACTGCTTTTTGTGGGATATTTTTAATAAAATTGTATTGTTCACGTATCAACTATACAGCCTTTACCAAGGGTTTAGTCCAGGAAAATCAAGTACAAATAAAATAAATATTAAGCCACACTATATAGCTTTTTTAAATCCGCCAATTAATGAGCTTATCTCATCTATATTTTTTAGAATTTTAAAAGCCGGTAAACTATTCGTAACAATCTGCAAATACCTACGAGATGCTCGGCTGTCCATGATGGCCAGCACTCCGGTATCAGTTTCGTCTCGGATTAAACGGCCTGCACCTTGTTTTAGTTTAATGATCATATCCAGGCGGATTATGTCCTGCTCAGAAATATTCATTTTTTCCACCTTATGTTCCAGTACAGGATCCATTACGGGAAAAGGAAGTTTATCAATTATTACACAGGATAGTGCCGGGCCTTTAACATCTATTCCTTCCCAAAAACTACCAGTAGCAAATAGACAGGCATTAATATCTTTCGAAAACTTCTCCAGCAGCCTATCTCTAGAGCCCATCCCCTGCTTATAGCTTTTGATTCCCATTTGTTGAGATATTTTCTCAGCAATTAAACTATAAGTGGTATCCATGGCTGTGTAGGATGTAAATAGAACCAAAGCTTTGCCATTCGTGACTTGAATAATCTCAAATATTTTGTCCGCCTTTTTTTGCATGTATAATGCCTGACCGGGTTCGCCTTTTCTAACATACTGCAGCTCATGTTCAATATAGATTCCGGCTTGCTTTGAAAAATCATACGGTGACTTTTTGCTTACCGGTTCTTTGTAGTGAGGCAAAGGAATAAGATCTATTCCAATTCCGTTAGCAAAATAGTCAAACCCTTCGATGCTACTTTCAGTTGACATTGTAGCCGATGTAAGAATAACTGGCACATTAACTGAAAAAAGTTTTCTAAATAGAATTTCATCAATGTTTTTCGGAACTGCATTAATTTGAATTGCTCCATTCTTCCTGGAAACATCGACCCAGAAAATGTTATTATCCTTGTAGTCTATTATTTTGCCAAGCATCCTATAAATATCATCATAAATTCGGTCAATTTTATCTTGTTCAGATTTAGATTTTGAAAACTCAAGTGCAATTGAGGCTTGATCACAAAGCCTATCTGTCTTTCTAAATAATTCTTGTGCCATTTCCTGTATCTTCGCATCAATATCCACTTTATATTTCTGTTCTACTTCGAACTCATCCTGATTCAAGGCAGCCTCTTTAATTCTCCTAAAGAAAGATTTATTGTATTTGAGAATCGAATTGGCGTCAGCTTTCCTATACATGCCTCTCGACATAGCTATAGCAATAAGCTGTTTTAATTTGGTTTGGAAACTCTGTTCATTGCCTGATATACCGTATATACTCTGAGCTATTGATTCTAGATTATGGGCTTCATCTATTATCACTGTTCCAAAACTTGAAATGCTGAAAGCAGGATCTTTAAGACACGACAATAAGTAATGATGGTTACAAACCAAAATATGATAGCTCTTTTGGGATCGTTGATTCTTGTAAAGTTTATAAGCACAACCACGTTCTTTACATTTTCCGGAACATCCTTTAACGCAAACTTTTTTCCAGGTATCAATACCCACATCCGGGTAATCGCTTCTATCATACTTTCCAAGCTTTAACCCTGCGTCAAGCGGCATGAACTCTGTGAAATCCAGCTCCTTTTCGATAGCATTAGCTATTTCTTTATCCAAGTTTTGCGGGCACACATACTGCTCTTTTCCCTTACCCAAATATACAACGATATCCTGGTCAAGGTATCCAAACTCATTAAGATATTTATTTATTACGGGTATATCTCGTTTTACCAGCTGATCCTGCAAAACTATCGTACCTGTACTGATTAATCCCGGTTTTCCAGTTCGAATAATCTCATTAATTACTGGGATCAAGTAAGCAAACGATTTTCCAGTTCCAACCTCTGCTTCTCCGATAAATTTCTTTCCATGACTAATTGCATCTTCTATTTCCAAAGCCAGTTCGATTTGCGGCTTACGCACCTTCATTCCTGGCTTTTGTCGTATTTGTTCAGCAAAAAAAGGTTCGATGGGTATCTTGGATTTCTTGGCTTTAAGATACAATAGACTGCCTCCTCTTGCGCTATATTTCCCAGTTCATTTCCATATTAACACAAACATATGTTCTGCAAAAGTATTTAAACATGCTTCCTCCAATCCGTTCCACTAACCTTGACCCCCTCGCACATTTCGAAAATACGGGATACTATCCTGCTGCCGATCTGGCTTTCCAATTGCTTCAAAGTACAATTGGTTGTAAAAAATGTACTCCGTTGCATTCGGTAACGCAGATCTATTAATGCATATAGCTGTTCTTGAACCCATTCGCTGGGCTTTTCCGCACCGATATCATCCAGAATCACTATTGCATCCGAGCGAGCTCGGTGCAATATACGTCGAGCAGAGGCTTTAACCTGTTCCACGTTGAATGATTCTCCCAACATGCCCAAGAGATCTACTACAGAATGCATAGAGCAATAGAAACCTTTATAAACCGGTTCACCGGCCATCAGTATCTCATTCGTTGGTTTCCCAAAATGCTCAATATTATTTTCCACGATAAACCGCAGAGTAGCTACCCCCAGGTGGCTTTTGCCGGTGCCCACCGGTCCCTGGAGGAAAAGTCCTTGCCCCCGGAAAATATTATCCATACCACTTTCCGCGAAGGTCCTACACTTAATTAAAGCCTGCTCTTTTTCCGGACAATCAGGTTTAAAACTATCAAAACTAGCCTCTGCCAGCCGAGGCGGTATACTGCAGGACGACCATACAGCATGAAAGCGGAGTTCTTCATTG
>JAQVXN010000378.1 GCA_028709135.1 Bacteroidaceae bacterium
CTCTTTTTGTTGGTACTCTTGTTGCAACATTGCAAAAATTGTGTACCTTTGACTTTCGGTTAAATGTTTCATATCTACAATTAAATCTTTGGACGGACACAGGCGAAGATAATGAAATTTATCCATTTAGAAGAGCGAAGGAGAGTTTTGGCTCTCTTTCCTCTCTGAAAAAATATTTATCTTTCCCTATGCAACATTCCAAATTCCTCAGTTGCATTTACAAGTTGAACTCAAGATATATAAAAATAGTGTTTCGATGAAGATGGTTTTAAAACTTTTGTTTAACTTCACAGTATATCTTTTCAAGACATCACTGCAGATATTCTTATATTGGTCGAGTGCATCTGATATGTTCATTGTAGCTAAGTGTCAAGAACTTAAAGTTACTAACAATCAGCCACTTGACCAATTCTTTTATGCTAACTCTTGTTAATATAACTCATTATAGCTGAGAACATTAATCAATTATTTAACGGAGTATTGAAATATGACTACGAGTGTTTCTGCAAAGATTGGGGAGCATCATACCAATCGGGCTGTGTTATCAAAGAGTTCTTCGTACACAGAGAATTATGTGGCGAAACCTTTACAGAAGATAAATGAAAGTGCTGATGACAGCAAACATGGTAGAAACCATCAATATAATGTTGAATTGGATGCTACTTGCGAAATGGATTCTTTAAATTTGCTTTGCATGTCAGGACAATTTGATGAGAATCGTAGTAAGCAGTGGGTAAACGCTACATACAATATGGAAGAAAATTTTTCATATAATATTGAACGGTATATCAGAAATCACAATCAGAATGCAACATTTTCAACCGATTACCAGCATTTTTTCAGAAAAAACAGAAATGCTTCGTTAACAGTATCCTATTTGTTTAACAACGTTGTTGATACCCATTTACAAGAAGAAAATTACTGGAACATTGAAGGAGATGTTCCTACAATTAGTTTAGATACAACGACTGTAGGAAAAACATATTTTATAACAAACAGAATTCCAATTACAATCAAAGAACACACTTTTCAAACAGACTTTTCTACAGCATTCAAACATCAAGACCTTGACGTGGGGGTAAAGTATATTAACAGGAACAGACAACAAAAAGATGTATTTAAAAATATCGAGCAGATATTCAGATTCTATGCGGAGTATACATTGTCATTAAATAAATGGCAAATAAAACCTAGAATTTACTGTGACCATGAAACAAGCAAAATAGATCATTACGAAAGAAATTTCAATCTATTTCAACCTCATTTGACTTTGTCGTATCAAATAAGAGATAATTTAAAGTTTATGATAGAAGGTGGCTATAAAGAATTTAGTCCTGACATTTATGCTTTAAACCCGTTTCAGGAAAGATACTCAAACAGAGTGAAATATGGAAATCCGGATTTGAATAACGAAAGTAATGTTGGCGGTGCATTTAGTTTGCAATACTTTTCGCAAAAAATATATGCTTTGGTAGGTGGAAATGTTTATCATACGGGAAACAGTATTGAACTTTATTCTTGGACAGACAATGGCGGAATTATAAATTCTACTTACGGCAATGTTGGACATGTGGATGGCGGAGGTCTTGATGCCTATATCTGTGGAAACTTATGGAAAAACACCTATATCACAATAAACCCAAGAGCTTCATTTAAATACGACCGTTGCCCAATTATTGGTGTTGACCACAAAAAACTTGCATTGCAATATACTTTTACTCTTCAACAAAAAATGCCTTTGGGCTTATCATTATGCCTGATGATTGATGGTAGCACTTCTGATATTGGTATGATGACTAAAACATCCGGATATTTGGATCACTCATTTTCACTATACCGTAATTTCCTTAAAAATGATGCGCTATCTGTTGGACTCATTTTTAATGATCCTTTTAAAAAATATCACGAAACAGAAACAGAGACCTTTTCCAGTAATTATTACTGTCAGGAAAAAAGACGGAATAACGTTCAATTTTTTGGAATCGATATTAATTATCACTTCGGAAAATTGCAAAATGCTGTTAAGAAAACAAAGAAGTCCATTATAAATAATGATGTAAAAGTATTATAAGATCTATTCCGTTGAAAGAATAAAAAAATGCGGGGTCATTTATTGAAAATGATCCCACCTAATTTTCTTACAGATTCAAATCTAAACTAATTCGGAAGAATTCAATTATAAATTAAATTGTATGTTGCCTCCTAACATTAACCAAAAACCAGGTTGGGGTACACTACCCAAATCATAATAACGGTGGTTTGTGAGGTTATCAAAAGAGGCATATAAATTGTATCGCGGCTTCGTCCATTGCAATTTGCAGGAAAGTAAAGCATAAGGACGATAGGCAACGCGCTCGGTGATTCCATCGTGAAAAGATAACCAATTGCCACAACGTTCCTGCCAGCGTAAATACCATGAAGCACTCAAATCGTTCCAAACGCGGTGATTCAGGTTAAATACTATTTTGTGGCGTAAATAATCGAGTGCATAATTTGATTGATAAATATACTGATTATCATGGCGTTGTTGGTAATTATAAAAGTATCCCATTGACATAGATTGTAAGAGAGATTGTGCACCAAAAAGGCGATTAAAGTCAATGCCACACTGAGCTTGAAACTCGTAATTATCCACTTTAAAGTTGATGGAATGGTAAACATCTGTAGCAGAAAACATTACCCAGTCAATCATATCAGTGCCATGACGATAAATACCATTAACACTCGCTGTAAATGCAGCGTGTTGGTAGTCCGCCCCAATTTTAAATGTGAAAGTTTTCTCTGGACGCAAACCAATATTTCCTTCTTGTGTGGGACTTTTATAATAAAGATCTGTGAATGTAGGTAAACGCAAGGATTTGTTCCAGGAAGCAAAGAGTTTCAGCCCGTCAAAAGGGCGGTAACTCAAGTCCAGGCCGGGATAGAACGTAAAACGCT
>JAQVXN010000379.1 GCA_028709135.1 Bacteroidaceae bacterium
TCAATAAGATTTCCTCTTACTTTTTCATTTAGTTTGAGACCGTGTTTGATTTCGATGTCAATGCCGTTACTGATTCCTACGGTAACTTGTCGGCGTTCAAAGACTTGAGTTTTTTCGTTCTTTTTGAGAATGTAGACAAAAGTACTATCATTGCTAAATTCCACGGCACCTTCCGGTACGCTAATTACGTTGTTAGCTCTTTGCAGAACGATTTCAGCATTGGCGCTGTAGCCAGCTCTCATTTTTATGCCTTCCGGAATGTGAACTGCAGCTTTAATTTCAAATTGATTAGCACCGTTGGACGAATTGACTTCAGGCGAAATATATTCCAGAAAAGCCGAAAAAACTTGAGTTTGTAGAGCACCGCTAGTAATTTTTACGGGCATACCTTCGTGAATGTTTCCTACTTCGGTTTCGTCGATGTTTCCTTTAAAAATGAGGTCGGACATGTTGGCTACTGTGGCAATTGTTGTACCGTCGTTAAAGGTGTTACTCATTACCACGGAATTTCCTACTTTTACCGGAATATCCAGAATGAGACCATCGATAGTGGAACGGATCAAAGTGGTGCTGTAGTTGGCGTTGCTGCGTGAGATGCCTTCTTTTACAATATTCAAGTTGTCTTCCGAAGAGGTGAGTTCTTCTTTAGTTTGCTTGTAAGCCATGCGCGTTTTTTCTGCATCTTCGCTACTAATCAATTTGTCTTTAAAAAGTTTCTCGTTACGATCCATATCTCGTTTTGCCTGATCTATGGAAATTTTGGCCAGACGGACGCGATTTTCAGCGGCATTCAGAGAGGACATTTCCGGGATTACTTTTACTTTGGCAATTACTTCACCTTTTTTTACTTTATCGCCGGCATGTTTGTAAAGATCCGAAATGATGCCGGATATTTGTGGCTTAATAAGTACTTGGTCGCGAGGTTCCACGGAACCTGTAACAATTGTTGTCTTCTCAATGTTTTTGTTTTTTGAAGTTAGAATCTCATACTGATTGATTTTAGGCCTCGACTTTTGATAAAGATATACAAAAGTGCCAATAAACAAGATGGCTATAATTACTAAGGCGGCAATTTTAAAAAACTTTTTCATATTGTAAATGCATTAATTTTTAATTATTGTATAGGTGTTTATTCGTCTCTCATAGCATCTACGGGCTTGATTGAAAGTGCTCTGAAAGTTGGCATCAGTCCTGCCAGTCCTCCGAGGATAGCCAAAAAGAGAGCTGAGAAAACGGCCATAATAAAACTTATTTGGAAGGAAACGTTTATTTGAGTGGAGTTTGCAACAAGAGTTTCGACAATGTGGAGGATCCCTACTGCGAGCATGATACCAAACAATCCTGCAATAATGGTGAGTATGATGCTTTCAGCCATAATTTGTGTCATGATACTGCGAGGGCGTGCGCCAATAGCGCGGCGAATGCCAATTTCTACGGTTCTTTCCGCTACAGTTACCATCATGATGTTGCTTACTCCGATAGCTCCGGCGAGTAAGGTTCCAATGCCGATCAGCCAGATTAGAATGCGGATGCCGCGAAACAAGGTGTCAACCATTTTGAACATGACTTCCATATTGATTTTAAAGAAAGCCTGATCGTCGTTCGGATTTACGTAATGTAGCTCTTTTGCAGCACTTTCCACGTCTTTGGTTAGTTGTTCCATGGATTCTCCAGAATAGCCTGTAAAACAAAGTACGGAATATTTGTTCCCTTGATGATATACCTGTTGTTCCGTTGTGAAAGGTACAATAATGGAAGATTCCATGGGGCCCATCACGCTCATGTGTCGTGTAGATTTGCTGACACCTACTACCTGATAGTCAATCCCGTCTACTGTAATATGACGTCCACACGGATTCGGTACCCCAGGAAATAGCGATTGTGCAACTTTTTTGCCCAATACGCAGACTTTACGAATCATTTTGACATCTACATCATTAATAAAACGTCCGACGTGGATACTTGGATTTTCTATTTCCTGATAAATGGGGTACATGCCTTTCAAATATGCCGATTCTTTAAATTCTCGTTTTCCGGCTTTGGGCTTCTTTCCAAACTGTGTGGCCAAAGGGGTGATGATTTTCACTCTAGGAACTTTACGTTTAATGATTTGTTCATCACCATTATTAAAAACTATTTCACGTCCCTTATCAAAACCTTTATAGGGTTTTGACGTTTTGTCGCCGGCAATGAAAGCGGAATTTGAGGCAAAACCTTCAAAATTCTTGTAGAGTAATCTTTGTAGACCCAAGCCGCCTCCCATTAGAAGAACGAGCATGAAAATTCCCCAGAAGATGCCGAAAGCTGTGAGGATGCTACGCGTTTTGTTGCGCAGTATTGTCTGAAAAATTTCGTCGATAGTATTAAATTCTAATTTCATTCTGCACGTAAAGCTTCTATTGGTTTCACACGTACGGCTTTGCGAGCCGGAAACAATCCGGCAAGCATGCCCGCAATAATCAGTACTAGCACAGCTTCAAAAGCTATACTTAAGTCTACAGTAGGGTCTAAAAAGACCGTGATTTTTTGTCCTCCTAGAGATACGGTTTGATTTCCGGACCAATAATTTAGATATTCCGTAGCAGCTACGCCGAGCACCAACCCCAAATAACCGAAGAAGGAGGTGATGACGATGCTTTCCAAAATCACTGTACGCAGGATGCTCCACGGTTTGGCTCCTAAGGCTTTGCGAATGCCGAATTCGTGCGTGCGTTCGCGTACCGTAATGAGCATGATGTTGCTGATGCCTACCACTCCGCTAAGCATGGTGAGTAAACCAATTACCCAAATGGCCTTGCGCAGGATGTTTCTAGCTTGTGAGGACGTTTGAATGTCTTCGTTATTGTTGCTAATCCAAACGGCATTTTCGTCTTCCGGATTGAATTGATGGATGGAGGCTTCTACATGGCGCAGTTCAGTTTCAAACTGTTTGGATT
>JAQVXN010000380.1 GCA_028709135.1 Bacteroidaceae bacterium
CCATCTATGTTGACTTTCAAGAATAATCCGTGGTTATTACACCGTGTACAATTCGCCACCTTATCACCCTCTCTACCCATTAATACAATATTCTGTAAACTCATCTTCTGAAAAAACGGACATCTCCGCTTCTAAAAATGCCCGTTCTCTTTCACTGCTTATCTGAAAAGTTACCATCACTACTAATCATGGTGTCAAACTGATCAACCAGAATCACTACCTGAAAATTAACCGTCTCTACCGATCTGGGATGTCTACCATCACAGCACATCTAGGTGTTACCCTCACTACCGATCTGAAAAGTTACCATCACTGCTAATCTGGGATGTCATGCATATCTGGGATGTCAAACTAATCATGTATATCAACCAGATTGAGCTAAAATGATCCCATCTCGAATATCATCGTCACTACCGATCTTGATACCAGCCTATTTGCCTATCTGTTTATTCTGTATAGCTGCTCATCTCTCCATCACCCTAATCAACTTGTCCACTTGTCCGTGCCCGGCACCTCTCAAATCCAGAGTCTCGCACATGCTTTATCTGACTAAATAAAATAGTAATACCTTAATAAATTTAATTAAATCAAGATATTGCTTGGATTTCAGTAATTAGTTTGGATGGTATGCACACTTCCGGTTTCAAATACGCCATTATTTCGTAAGGTGGTTTATTATTACAAGAGTATTCCCAAACAGCCCATAATGAGTTCCTCACCAACCATCTCTTCAATAATGTTTTAGTAATATAATCATCTTTGAACTCCTCAATTGTATCGTAAAATGAATAGTAGGTAAAATATTCAATCGGAGCATGAAATTTTATTAGATACGGTTTAACGATTTCTATCCATTTTCTCTCGAACTCAGTTGGTTTATTTGAAAGTCTTGCCAAGTCATATATTATTTCAGGTCTTAAGTGTACATATCCACCATAACCTTTTGGTTCTCTGATGGAGAAAAAACCATTTATTTGATAATCAAAGTAGATTTTTCTAGCGATGCTATTTAACTTCCCAGTCTTAGTTTCTGTCTCAAAAAATGATGAATCATATTCTATCTCATAAAATCTATCCTTCACAAACATTAAATTGTTAATAATATCAAAATGAATATCATACTTCTTGAGATAACGTCTGAGAGGTGTATCCATTGTTAAAGCTTGCTGAAGATTTACTAAGCCAATATCTCTGATTGTTTGACACTCATCATCATTTGTTGTTATATGTAGGGCAGCTAGTTTTATGTCGTTGATATCCTTATTCTCTATACTTCTATCTACACATTGAAGAAAATCATCTAAACAAACATCTTTTTCACATTGAAATATATATTGATCTATAGCTTCACTCGTAATATTTAAAAATTCACACAAGAAATTTTTGCTCGTTTGTTCTGACGTCAAATCGAATATCATTTTCAAGCTCCTATCTTTTACATCCGCAGAAAATCTACTCAGCAAGCAGGTTAATTATATCTCAAATTATTAATTGAATATTCTGCCACTTATTCTTAAATAAAAACGGGCACCTCTTCATGTAATTACAAACACCCGTACTTATTAAGTGAATAAAAAAGGTTAATTCAAATCAGAAATCACGCTTTTTAAGTTTCGATAAAATCATATCCTTTTTGAGTAACTACAAGAATGCTTCCATCTTTTCCTCTTGACTCAATGAACTCATTCACTAATAACTCTCTGACTACATTTTCCCACTTTGCAATTTCTCGCCGGTCTTGTGATGTAATAAAATTATGATTTTCGACTTGAATGTCAGTCCCAGAAAGAGTTTTAGTCATTAGAATAGTCCCTTCATCTGCATTACAGGCAGCTTGTAATAGTTTCTGTGCATCTGGTCCAATAATTGTGGATGGATGAGTAGATTCCAAAATGCTCGATATAAAGGAATCTCGCTTACTTTCCCAACGTACACCTTGTAGAGGCTCTAGACCAAACTCATTTATCAATACATCTTTTAACTGATCCAATTTTTCTTTTATCTCGATCCTATCACTATCCAACTTTAATGCAATTTGCCTAGGATTAATGGACCCTTTAATCTCATGAAAATCAAATCCAGGAAGTAGAACTGTTGTATACTTATTATGTAGCACCCATGCGGCACCCATTTCATTCATACAGGCGACGCTCTCATAATAGTTTTTAGACAAGATAAAAATAACATGCAGATTAAAGTCTTGAAACTGCTTTTTAAGGTAGTCAAATATATCTTCATTTAAAGGAATGTTATACCCAGGAACTGAAGAACAGAAGAGTTGTTCACTTCTCAAACCTATATTTTCAAGAAAATCAACAATTCGAGAAACATAGCTCTGATCTTTACTTGAATGGCTTATGAATATCTTGGTTCTTTTCTGGTTCATGTCAATAGCTCCTTGAAAACTTTCAATTTTTTCATTCTCTAATGGATAGTACTTATCAATGTTTTTCTTCATTGCTAAAAGACTTCCGCTTAGTTCATTAAAGGAGTGTTCATCTCTCCATCCATTAAATCCTTGCTTGAGATTTACTAAAATGTTATGGATAAACATATCTTTTGTTTTATCATGTAAGTGCTGCAATTCAAGTTGAAGTTCTTGTTTCCATAATGAAAACTCCGGCTTATTGTAAATTACATTTGAACGAGGCATTCCATTCCCACCAGCAACTTGAAAATGAGATTTTATTTCATCAATTTTATCTATCAATTCTATGAGATCACTTCTCATTGAGATCACCTCGCTTCGTAAATACAATAAATCTGAGTTATTATATGATTCTATTAATCAACTATTTACTACATGTAAGCAACAGTTACTGCCCAACTCATTGTCACCTTCTTACTCACTATTACTTCTAAGCCTCATATAAGATTCCCAAAATTTTCTTATGTGGATGAATAGATTCTTCGGTAGTTGGAGGATATTAGTG
>JAQVXN010000381.1 GCA_028709135.1 Bacteroidaceae bacterium
TTTAAATAAGGGGAAAGAGACTTCTTGAGATCTGGATTGCCGTCATCCATTGAGAGCGTAAAAGTTAAAATATTCTCCATTTTCGACTTGGAGAATGTAGCAGCAATTCTTTCCAAACCAGCCCGCGATAAACAATCGTCCATCGCCTGTTTGGAGGAACCTGTCGGTAACACTTCAAAATCTTTTGCACTGGGCATAACCAACACGTGGGCAGAAGAACGAGGTTTCCACTTCATATCATAAAACATCACCCGACTCTCAGCCGCAGGAACCAGATATGTATGAACCATACATATTAAACTGTCCGTACCGTTAACAAGCAATTTCCATTCGCATAGACTGACCGGCGAAACATCCAAAAGTGCAAAATCGGCAGTTAATTTCACAAGAGTAGTTTGCTCCCCAAAATTATTTTTTACAGAAGCCTTCATCCCACTTGCCAAATAGTCCATACAATCCAAACGGTCTGAACGGAAAAGCACAGGTAGCAAACTGTCCGGCATTTCAGTGAACAGCTGTTTCATCGTTCTCGCCGACATCGGCATCACGGCACCTAAAATGCACACTATGAACAGTAACTTCTTCATCAGACTGCAAAAATACAAAATTCTAAGATATCTGCTCCTTCTTTCGCCTCAATTAATATATCTGTCAAAATGTAACAGCATGCCAACTTCTTTTTTTATAAACAAAACCTGATTTGAACAACGAATTTTTTAGCGAATATATTACTTTTGCACTATCAAATCAGAACAATAATGAACAATTCCGTACTAAAAGCCATTCACGAACGCCGCAGCTGCAGAAAATATAAACCGGAGCAAATCACAGATGAAGAGCTACACACCGTTTTGGAGGCCGGCACATATGCCCCAACAGGGATGGGGCGTCAGGACCCTTATATCGTAGCCATCCAGCAGAAAGAAATGAAAGAACAAATCATCCGCATGAATGCAGAGGTAATGGGCAGCCCAACTAATCCATTTTATGAGGCCCCAACCTTGATACTTGTTTTCGGTCCCACCAACTGGAAGAATCATATTCAAGATGGTTCGCTAGTCCTTGGCACGATGATGTTGGCAGCTCACTCCATCGGCTTGGCCTCATGCTGGATAAACCGAGAAATAGAAATGTTTCAAACTGCACAAGGCAAAACCTTAATGAAGCAGATGGGACTACCCGAAGGCGTCGGAGGTATCGGAGCCCTGGCCTTAGGCTATCCCGCAGCACCGGCACCTCAAGCAAAACCTCGAAAAGAAGATTATTTCCGAATCATCAAATAAGAAAAATCCGGACTCCACCCAGAAAAAATTCCACAAAGTGTTTCTTGTTCAAATAAAAACACTTAACTTTGCAGCCGCAATTGTGACCATTACACACTTTACCGAAAATAATAATAAAAGAAATAAACATCATGAAGAAAGACATTCATCCGAAAGACTACCGTCCCGTAGTATTTAAGGACATGAGTAACGGCGATATGTTCTTGTCGCGTTCCACAGCAAAGACCAACGAAACGGTCGAATTTGAAGGTGAGACCTATCCTTTGATCAAGATTGAAATCTCGAATACATCTCATCCGTTTTACACCGGCAAATCAAAACTGGTCGATACGGCAGGTCGCGTAGACAAGTTTATGAACCGCTACGCCAAGGCTCAAAAGAAATAGAATTTATTATAAATAAAATACTAAGAGGGTGTGTCAAAATAGACACACCCTCTTAGTATTATTTCCAACCACACTCCCAGCATCAAGTTTCTTTATACTATTACTGTTTATGGGAGGAAATTTTACGCTGTAAACGTCCTCATGATGAGCTTTAAGAGTTCAGTCGGTAAAGTTGGTGATTTAACAAAACGCAGTTATTAGAAATCACCCATTTAATGCTTCCTTCGGACTTCATGACTTATTTCAAGTAACTAACGTAGAATCCAACTCAGAAAAAGTATGGACTCTTTTAGCTTTAAAAATTTAGGTTACAACAGATTCTACTGGACTCTTACATAAATCTGACAGAGTGAATTTTAAATACTTCAATTACATTCCTTATTTTTTAAACAGCATTTTATAGGTCAGGATTTTGACCAGATAGAAACAGTTTACCTCATAGCACCTTTGATACACTTGATACTTTTCTTTATTTGAGTGAAATTTTATCAGGATATGGTGTTCTAAATTAAAAGTTACTTCTTATTCTATGTGACGCACTGCGTCACCAACTTTGATTGAGCATGTAAAAATTTGACAAATATGATCGAATCAATTCTTTGAAAGCAACGAGTTTATTTTACGGTCTGAGCACTGAATAGGAACAATTTGTTAAATCCCCAACTTTACTGACTGTGCTCCCTTTTATTACTTACTAATCTCTCATATTTCATTCTACACCAATTTTTAATCGATACAATTTGACTCAATTAGAAGGAAAAATACATTTTACATTCAATCAGAATACAAAAATCACTTCAAAAAGTTCATTTCAGACCCATCGCACACAAACAAATCGCATTTTTCTTAAAATAAGGTCAAAAAGCGGAGTCATAAAAGTCACACTTCAATATGCATCACGTAGTCTATGAGAGCGTATTTCTAAAGTCCACATTTGTCCAAAGCAGGAGACTATTCGTAAAAGCCAAGAGGTCATTCGTCAAAAGCACAACAAACATATTTTCAAAACAATCGTACTTTATTGAAACGTTTTAAGAACAGAAAAAATGGAGCCAAAATCCATACAAAATCATACCCATAAATTTTAATTATCCATCTACAACATTTTAGAGAAAATAGATAATTACTTTTAAAACGCCTCTATATCTATTGCTTAAGAACATCGACTTCTATTCACCATAAAAATTAAAAATCCACTTCATCCTATCACGATCGAACTTGATTTCAAATTTAGCCTAAATTTTATAGCCTTTTACAC
>JAQVXN010000382.1 GCA_028709135.1 Bacteroidaceae bacterium
ACATTTTACGCAGTGCATCGCGTATTTTTACGCAGTGTAAAAGTAATCATTATATTTGAACTGTAGAAAGTTTTAAAATGTTTTATGCAGTTAGGCCCTGTTCTTCATTTATAATTTTCATGAATAGCGTCAATGATGGAGTTCCAGTAGGGTAGCTTGCAATCCGATATTAACGAGTAAGTCAGTAACCGTCATTTTTAAATTTTCTGCTGATTTAAAATTTGTCGGTATGGCTGGGATATTGTTTGATGATTTCTACATCTTTTCTTTTAGTTCGGAGAGAATGTCTTGCTTGAAGCTCGATATAAGTTGTCTTTTGTCCTCTTCAGTAGGATATTTTCCGTATGGGAAGTTCTTATTCAGAATGCCATCTACAAAATAATGGTCTTCAAAGAATGTGATGTGGAAAGTTTTGTTGATTTCTAAGTTTAAATTTTTAGGTTGCATTGGATCACTCATTAGTCCATAGAACCAAATGGATTGTGCTTTATTTACGAATTCCAGGATTTTCGGATCGTTTATTCCTCTCATCACTTCATTGATATGAATACCACCCCGGCTCTCTTTTGTTTTTGACAGAAGATTGTAATAACTGATAGAAGTAAATCGAAAAATGCTGTTAGTCGTTTTTATGACGTTCTCAAAACATTCTGTAAGAGGGTAATAAAAAAATTCTAATATGTCCCATACTTTTTCGCCAGAAAATCTAAGTTTTGATTTTTCGGCCTCAAGTTCCTGTTTTTTTTCGCGTTCCAGTACTTTCAGTTCTTTCAAAAAGTCATCTTCTTGCTCGATGCTTTCTCCCTTTGCTGCTTTTATGCTTATTGTAAGGGCTTTTTCCATACAATGCTCAATATAGGAAACAAAAGGGCTAATTTTTTCGATAAGTGCATGGGCTGCGTCAGATGGAACCAAACCTACATTTGTGTCACAAAGATTTAATGCATTGAGGTAATTGTCCTTATCACTACTTTGCACCACAATCATTGGATATTTGTGGCGAGAAAGAATATAATTCACCAATAAACGGGCTATGCGTCCATTTCCATCTTCAAATGGATGAATGCGAATATACCTGTAATGAAACAAGGCACATAGTTCTACAATTGTTAATTCTCTTTTCTGTTCTTCTTCATTGTACCAATTAACAAGATCTGTCATTAAAGCGGGAGTTTCTTGGGGCGATGCATAGTCAAATTGTTCGCCAGTGCTGGTAATAACGCTATTTGGACGTGTCTTATATTGACCTACATGAATAGTATAAGATGTTTTGTCTCCACCTGCAAGTTCCCGATATACGGTATAATTTTTACGTAATAACGTTTGATGGAGCTGACGAATGAAAGTTTCGGTCAGTGGATCTTTCGAAACAGCTTGATCTTGTATCATTTTCAGAGCGACGTTGCTTGCCTTCATGTCTTCCAAATCTTTCATGTTGGCAGCATCTACTACTTTTCCAAATAGCAATAGCATTTGTGTTTGACCATAGGTTAGTGTATTGCCCTCCAAATGATTACTATTATAATTGAACTCCAACATGAATTTTTGATTCAATCTTTTTTGGTCTTCATCCTTGAGTGGCTGAAGTCTTTGCCATTCATTATATAGTCGTTCAATTTCCATTATGATGTCCTTCGTTTTTTTCTCGATTTTGCGCCCTTTTTTCTACGGATTGTTGTGTCTTAAATTTTAGAGTTTGTAATGAAAATAATATCTGGATTTAGTATGAGGTAAATTAGTTCGTTCTGATTACAAAGAAAAATTGTAATTGAAGGTAATCCAGTTTACTGTTTTGAAAACAACTAATCATTAACTTTTTGAAAAGCTGCTCTATTGCCGGTAATGGTTTGAAATTCACCTTTAACGGAATTCCAGTATGTAGCTTGCAATCGGTTATTAACGAGTAAGTCAGTAACCGTCATTTTTAAATTTTCTGCTGATTTAAGGGTGACGATGTCCCCATTATTAATTGTCTCCATAATTCTTTTGTTTTTTAAGTTTCATATATCTGCAAAGTTACAAATTAATGATGAATCCGTTATTCTTAGCAAAGTTTTTTTATGTCCGAACGATAAGGTAAAGAGTAAAAGACAATTCTGTAAGGAAAACAAGGATAGAACACCAAAAGATGGAATTCAAAGATTTCATTAGAATTTTTCCTCTGATTCTTCTGTTTGCTCGTTACCACAAGTCACGTTTTGTTCATAATCCCACCGAACTTGAGAAGAGTTGTATGCTGGAGGCTATTTTTCTGTGAGGCCTTTTGTTAATTCGAAGTTGTTATTTGTCGGGAGAATGAGGCCATTCGTTTTGATGAACTCGTGTAACAGTAAAAAAGTGTGGGGAGATGCCTTTTTAAAGGGTATTTGGGAGGTGTCTGACAAATCTTGTTGCAGAAAAAATATGTTTGTCATGTTTTTGAAGAAGTGCGCTTTGCGGAAGCGGTTCTTTTTCGGAGTCGACAGTGAGTCTGGAAATGAAATATTGGCGAGGAGAGGAGGATGACTGGGTCTGTGTTTTCTAATTGCAAATGTACAATATTTAAACGAAAAATGCAAGCTTTCGAATGACTTTTTTATAATTTGAGACATAATTAGTTGTTAAAAAATTTGCTTTTGGCGTAATTTTTTAGTATCTTTGTATAATAAATCAAGGGGCTGAAAGGTCCTTCCATAAAGGAAAATAGTGTGAATTAAAAGGCGTCTATACGAGTTGATGAAAAGTTAGAACTCAAAACACCTTGAAAACAAAAAAATCGAAAGTGAAAACAATAAGAATCATGAAAAGATTACGACCTTGTTGGGATGAAGAGTCCTGCGCAAATCTATTGAATGTCAATCTGGAGCTGGAGAAGGATGCAGGACGGCGCATGAAAGTTGCCGGATTTTTGTGGCTGTTGCTCGTTGAGGCGTTGCTGCCTG
>JAQVXN010000383.1 GCA_028709135.1 Bacteroidaceae bacterium
TGTGTTATTTCTTGTACTTCCGATTTTGCGTACTGAATCTGATAGTCCAAAACCATTCTTTCTAATCCGCGCCAGGACGGCGCGGTCTTTGCGACCAATTTCATTTAACGTTTCCGCATTCCCGACGCCATCGGGCCCTAGAGCACTGGGGCAAGCCCTAGATAGCTCTTATCTTAGGATTGGCCTAGTGCGGGTGAGGCGAAGTTCCAGCCTTAGAGACCGTTTATCTACCAGGGCTCTTAGGCTAGAGCGAGACGGTGCGCCCCGCGCCACTTGGGCACGATGGATGTGGCGCGCACACTTCGGCCATCTCCCTATAAACCAGCTCCGATGTCCCGCCCGCCGCGCCGAACGGGAAACCAGTGTTAACTGATGTATGACGGCTTCTTGACCAGAGGTTGCCATGGAAGGCAGCCCCTTTAAATTAATTTCTCATAACAATGGAATGGCAGCTCCCGCATCGGAATATATATTTGTCCAACTATTTTGTACCCTCGTTTTTCATACAATCTGTTAGAATTCGGATTTGCCGTAAATGCATCCAACCTTACTGATACATAATTATTCTTGCTTGCATATTCCTCAGCAAAGTCCATCAACTTCATGGCAATTCCTTTACCTTGCCATTTTGGGTGTACTGCCAGTCTATGTATAATTAAATTTCTTCCCGTTGGGCTTAACCATGGGATTTTTGTATATTCCGTAGGCTGGTCCTTGTCAAGCGTAATAATTCCTTGATATTCATCTTCCTTTTTTATCAGGTATAATGTTCTTTTTTCAATATCTTCAATGATTACTTCAATGTCAGGATAATATTGATTCCACTGAAAAATGCCTTTGGTTTCCATATCCTTGATACATTCATGTATAATTTTCATTATTCCATTTATATCTTGCATTGTTGCTAAAGTAATACTCATTTTGCTATCACCTCAATTATATATTTTTCATGCCGCCATGGAGGGCGGTCATTCGGCATATGTCAGTTAACGGTCTCGCACTCACGACGTCACCCAGCCTTAAGGCGATGATCGGGCCTTACATAGCTCTTATGTTAGGCCCGTGCGAGCCGGCCGCTGCCGCGGTTAGGCTGGGGGATGTGGCGCGCACGCTCCAGCCCCGCCCCAAACCCCGCGCCCGCTGCGTGAGTGCATTGTTAGGCGAAGTAGCCTATGAGAATCTCTTATCATATTGAATACCTAACCTATGTAGTGTAAATTCATTAATTACCTGCCTAACATATGTCATCTGCTTATTCGTAATTACTTTCCCAAGTTCAATCAATACATTTTTATCAAACTGTTTTGTATAATGCTGCTTATAAAAACTAGCCACTTCATCAGGCAAGTTGTATTCCTTAATAATAATTGAGCTCATAACGTTACCAATAAACTCCAGTACAACTCTATCTAGAATAAATTCTACTAACTTAATAATATTTGTATTAATTTTGCTTTTGTTGTGCTCAAACCAATCATTGATATTGTTTATCTCATATATCTTATCCATTATGCTTTTATAATCCAGTTTCTCTTCAAACTCTAAGCTTTGGTAGATAAACATTACATTTTTTTCTATTGTCAACATTTTTTCATTTAATTCTTCTAGTTTTTCTGTTTCAAGTTCATATATCTTTGAAAATTTGATCTGATGTTCAAGGTTCATCCTTTCTAATTCATGCCGATATGCTTCTATTTCTTTGTTCAACGTCAGTTTAAATTTTTCAATATCCTTTTCAATGTTTAATCTATAAATCTCATTTTCGCTAGTTAATTTATACTTATATGCTTCGAAATTGCGATTTACTAAATTGTTCACAATGGACTTGATTAAGTACACCAGAGCCCCACTAAGTGTAATTCCACCAATTGAGTATTTTAGTATTTCTTCTAACATTAGCATCCCCCTCCTTATGGGCTATTTCGCCTAACGTTTCCGCATTCCCGACGTCTCCCAGCCTTAAGGTGCAGGTCAAGCCTTAGATAACTCCTATCTTAGGCTTGACCAAACCGGCCGCGACCGCGGTTAGGCTGGGGGATGTGCGCGGCAAGCTTCAGCCTTACCCCAAAACCACGCTCCATTGAACATGCTAGTCCGCGCCTCCGCGGGAATGCATTGTTAGACGAAGGTGCATAATTATTCATCTCGTCTTTCAATCTCTTGCCTCTTGTTTTCTGGTAAACGAGAAAATAATGAAAATATCTTCTTCTTACGCGTAATTCTATCTTCAACAATGAAATTTATTAATTCAAATAATTGTATTGCAGTATCTATATCATCTCTCATATCTAATTCACCAGGATGAACAGACTCATTGCCGATAACCCTCAGTATATCTAGAGCTTGTTGTACTTCTTCCGGTAATCCTTTTTTAACCAATAGTCCAATGTCTGTATTTATGTTTTTACCAGTTTCGCCAAGTTCTTTCATTAACTTTTGTAGGCATAGCCTTAGAATAGCAGCTGATCCTCTCGGTGACTTATTAACAATAGATCGCGCTTCTAAATAATCTTCTTTAATATTTTCTGGAAGATCTTCATGTGGCAACGGAGCTGTTGATTCATCAGGTACAATCATTTCACCTTTATACCAATACGCAAATTTTCTACAATGCGAACATACAGACATCTTTAAATCTTCTAGATAGTAATAAGTTGCTTCGAGAAAATAAATCTTTAACCATTTTTGCTTTGAATAAACCTGGCAGTATGGACAATGAAATCCATCTTCCTCATATGTCGGCGGATAATATTTGCTTGTCATTTCTAGTCCCTCCCTTTTACACTTTCGTCTAACGGTTCCGCATTGCCGACGTTTTCGAACCTTAAGGCGATGGACAAACCATAGAAAGCTCTTTTCTTAGGTTTGTCCGAGACGGCCGCTGCCGCGGTTAGGTTCGGAAATGTGGCGCGCACGCTC
>JAQVXN010000029.1 GCA_028709135.1 Bacteroidaceae bacterium
ATGAAACTCTTTTGTCATCGCATTTTACTCCCATTTTCACCCATTTCATCTGGCCGATTACAGTTTTTTAACTGACAAGCTCAAAAAAACTTGATGCAAAGCAAAAAAAAAGGCTCATCAAATCGCAATTTCTATTCTATTTGGAGGTATTATAGGAATTCTTTCCAGTTATCCTTCTCGATCCTTTCATTATTCCCTTTAACAAAATATTCTGATGGAGTCTTATTTGTAATTAGCCGAAAATTTCTCAAAGCCGTTGTACGCGAACGATAACCACAAATATAGAAAGCTTCTTTAATACTCATGTTCTGATTATTCATTAGAGAAATAAAATCAGAAATACGAAAGTTATTAATATACACGGATATACTCTCTACCCCATTTTCACGAACAGCCTTGGCCAGAGTGGTCCTGTTTGTTCCAAGCTCATTTGTCAAAGTACTGAGTGACATGTTAGGATTTCGCCAGGCTTGATTATCTACCATATAACGCTCCATTCTAACGAACAAACTGTTATCATCGGCATCTTCTGTCGCACGTTCTTCTTGCATTAAGATTCCATACGCGGCAATTTTTTCAATTCTATTTGGAGCCACGATCAATTCATTCGAAACAGTTTTGTCTACAATACGATATCTTAATTCCATATAAAGTCGCAACATGGTCAAGAGAATCGTCATATGGAAATATATAATAGAAACAGGAATGACATGATATGCCAAAATCATAAGGTACGATGCCACATCCACAATTCCACTTATAACATACACCCGAATCCACGTTCTGTCCGTGTTGCTATATTTTCTGGTATATGGAATATAGAAAATCAAAAATATCGGAAGACATAAAATAAGGCAGAGGCAAAGCCTAAATGCCGCATCAAACTCATTATAATGAGGTATCATGTCCACTATATTTGTATATTCCGAATAGTGCACACCAAAACATAATGTCAATACATAGAATACAACTATAACAGCTACAGGAGAATAAAGCATTAATAACCGTTTGAAATTCATCCAACCAGGCGAAACCACTTCTATCGGATAAACGGTGTAAGACAATATCATAAATAAGGCTAGAACTAACATAGGCACTGTCATCACAGGAGCATATGTCACACCATGCATTATACCTATTAACCGAGGAATGTAATTAAACACGGAGAGAAAAATAATAGCACACAATATTAATCGAGAACGATCTCCACTTTTCCGAAAAGCAAAAAGCATTACAGAGGAGAGGAACATCACTACGAGTGCGGTATATATAGTTGCCGTAAAGAATCTTTCAAGCATAATATTGTCTTTCCTCATACAAAGATAATTTTTCTTTTGCTATCATAATGGATACGCTACTCATAAAATACCGCATTTTTTGAAATAATTTGTAATTGTGAAACACATTGCTGTAATATTGAAACATCATAAATACATTATTCACAATGTTTTCTCCATAAATTTGCAAAATCAAATCAATCATATTAATATCCTTACAACTTAGTTAAATTCAAACTTATGAAAAAATTATTATTTGTTATTCTTGCTTGTATTTCTCTATTCTTGATAACATCCTGCAACAGTTCGGATGATTGTGAGGGAAATCCACAGACAGGCAACGTTGAAAACCAGTTTGACAATATGGTAGGAAGCAATAATTTAAATCGTGAAAAGATTGTTGTCATCAGCGACATTCATTTGGGCGTAGATCTGTCATTTTCTGAAACAGTAAAACACTTGTCAAGAATAGAAGATTTCGTGAATGAAGTAGGCAATTCCAAAACTGTCAAGGAACTTATCATTAATGGTGATATGCTAGACGAATGGTATATTCCAACAAGAACAGACACTTATGCAGGTGGTACCCAGGAAGACTTTGTCAAACGAATTGCAAAATCCAATAAAGCTGTTATTGACGCATTCAATAGGGTAATCAAAGAAGGAAAGGTAAAAGTCACTTACGTTCCTGGCAATCATGATTTACTTATCGATGCAAATAAAGTCGAAGCCATCATGCCGGGCATCAATCAGGCTCGCGACACAGATCGCTCTCTGATTGGAACATATCATCCAGACGGTTATCCACAAATTGCCATTGAACATGGTCATCGCTATGATTTCTTCTGTAACTTAGATCCTTTTGACAATCAAGACATTGCTCCGGGCAGCGTTTTGCCTCCTGGATATTTCTTTGCTCGTATTGCAGCAAATTCATTTGTTAATCAAGTACCCAAAAGTGAAGCAACAAAAGTTGCAGATTTACAAATTACTCCTACTAATCTCTCTCAAAAAGCACTTTATCTCTATCATTACGGATGGAAATCCTGCTTGAATGATCTCATTTGGGTAAATGATAATTTTAATGATAAAATTTTCAAAACAAATATCGACGGCTATACGGGAACTCTCAGCATGAATGATATTCTGCCTTATAATGATAACGGCACAATCAATGTAAAACTCTACAAAAACGCTTTCACCCAGGAAAATTGGGAAAAACGTCTGGCTTACAATAATGCACCCGTTATGACAAATGTAGCAGATGCCGTTATAGGAAGCCTTCTCACTTCATTTATCGACAATCAATCAAACGTACAATATTTTCAAAATCCAAAATCAAATGTACGTATTGTAATTTTCGGGCACACCCACATTCCGATGATTAAGAGTTTCACTAACGTGAGAAACGAAGCCTGCGTTTATGCCAACACCGGCACTTGGATTGACGAAAAAATTCGTGACATTGATGCCGCCGCCGGTAAAGTCGTTGATCAGGACACTGTCAACATGAATTTTGTTGTAGTCATGCCACACAAAAATGATCAGAGCGAAATCAATGTCGGGCTGTACAAATATAAACGTGGAAAACATGTTCTTGTAGAAAATCAAAATATCAAATAATTTATACACATTTAGATTTTCATTTCACTTGTCCTAAATAGCCGTTACAGGTTTATGAATTTTATCTGAGAGCAGCAAGGATACCCTTACTACTCTCAGATTTTTTATAGGTTTTCATTTTCAAATCGTTCTGCTGATGCTTTTCTTTGGGTGTTTTCATGTGACAGGACCAATGAGGTCTTTTAGGGTTGTAAATACGTACAGCATCTTTTACAATCAATTCCATTGTCTGAATATCTACTTAATAATCTTACAATAAAGGTCCTGTTTTAATGTGCTATTGACTCTTTCAGCAATAGCATTAACATAGCAATCATAACTCTTTTTCAGCCAGCTCTATCATCATATCAAAAAGGCAGCTTTCTTATCTGAGTTCTCGACTTGCTTTTTCAGAAAGGATTTCTGTTTTTCTAATAACTTGATTTTTGCTCGAGTTACAAAATCTTTAGATCTTTACTTTGGGGCATATTTGATGATGTTTGATTTTCCCAGTCAAAGGCACCATATTTTCTCAACCAATTTAGTAATTGTTTGACAATGCTTAAAGAATTCAAGTTTAGGGGAAGAAAAGTTCAATTTAGCTCTGGGTCTGTTGTTTATTTTAGTTCCCTTTTTGTGAAAATGCAGGCCGTAAAATAAACTCGTTGCTTTCAAATAATTGTTTCGATCGTGTTTTTCAAATTTTTACATGCTCAATCAAAGTTGGTGACGCAGTGCGTCACAAAAGAAACGCAGTGCGTCATGAAAAAAACGCGTCGCGTCACAAAAGAAACGCACCGCGTCACATAGAATAAGAAGTAACTTTTCATTTTGAACACTATATCCAGATAGCATTTTCAGCCAAATAAAAAATGTCAAGTGTATCAAAGACGCTGCGAACTAAAATGCTTCTGTTTGGTTAAAGTCCTGACCTATAAAATGCTGCTTAAAAAATAGGGAATATAATTGAAGCATTTAAAATTCGCTACCATTGTCAGTAATAATGGTTAAGACCTCCTTCTCTCGATAAGAATACTTTGTCGATTTTGTGACACAAAATAATCACAGAATTTTTCATTAACAATAATAAGCCCTCTCGATTTTTGAACCTACGCTACCGAAATCAATAGCAAATGCTTAATTTTGTATCATTATTCTGAACAAATGCAGATTGGTAACATTAACTTAGGAGAACATCCTGTATTACTGGCTCCCATGGAGGACGTAACGGACATTGGTTTCAGACTACTGTGCCGCAAGATGGGTGCTGCAATGGTTTATTCGGAATTTGTATCCTGCGACGCTCTGACACGCATGGTAAAAAGTACATTACAAAAGCTCCGATTAAGCAACGAAGAACGCCCCGCTGCTATCCAAATATATGGAAAAGACCCTTCTGCTATGGCAGATGCGGCCCAAATAGTTGTAGAACAAGCTCATCCTGATGTGCTTGACCTTAACTTTGGCTGTCCTGTGAAGAGAGTAGCAGGTAAAGGTGCTGGTGCCGGACTTCTTCAAAACATTCCGCTCATGTTGGAAATCACAAAAGCGGTGGTAGATGCTGTACAAATACCCGTTACTGTTAAGACACGCCTCGGCTGGGATCATGATCACCTTATTATTAAAAATCTTGCAGAACAATTGCAGGACAAAGGTATCGCAGCACTAACTATTCATGGTCGTACACGCTCTCAAATGTACACGGGACAGGCGGACTGGAGCCTTATCCGCGAGGTAAAGAACAATCCACTCATTCACATTCCGATTATAGGCAATGGCGACATTGACAGTCCCGAGAAAGCTGCAACGGCATTTCAGGAATATGGAACCGACGCAATCATGCTGGGACGCGCCTCTTTCGGCCGCCCTTGGATTTTCAAAGAAATTACAGACCGTCTTTATCCAGATTGTCCAACATCGGCAGAACAGGCCATCGAAAGTATTTACGCCCCCATGAGTGCTGACTGGAAACTCGACGTACTCAAAGAACAAGTACGCCAAAGCGTTCAGCGCATTGATGAATATCGGGGCATTCTGCACATTCGCCGCCATCTGGCCGCAACACCTCTCTTCAAAGGTATTTCAGACTTTAGGCAACACCGCATCGCCATGCTACGAGCAGAAACCGTAGACGAATTATTCAACCTGATGGAACAAACTCGTCCACTGATAAGAGCTAAAGAACAGGCCATAAAAGAACTCTAAAAAACTATGGGAATATTCATTCGAAAACCATTCGACCTACTGCAAAATGAGGCTTCCGAAAACGACAGTCAATCCCTCCGACGTGTATTGGGTCCAATCAGCCTGATAGCTATGGGCGTAGGTGTTATTGTAGGTGCAGGTCTATTTTCAATCACCGGTATCGTAGCTGCCAATTATGCAGGACCTGCAATCACACTTTCTTTCTTATTCGCCGCCATTTGTTGTTGTTTTGCGGGACTTTGCTATGCAGAATTTTCATCTATGATTCCTGTAGCAGGAAGCGCATACACTTATTCCTATGCTACAATGGGAGAACTTGTGGCTTGGATTATTGGGTGGGATCTCGTACTGGAATACAGTGTCGCCGCAACAACAGTAAGCATCAGTTGGAGTCGTTACGTTGTTTCGTTCTTTAGCAGCATAGGCTGGCAACTGCCATTAGAGCTTACAGCCTGTCCGTGGGACGGAGGACTTGTAAACGTTCCGGCATTTCTCATTGTGATATTCATGAACCTTTTTCTGATTCATGGGACTCGACAAAGTTCGATTTTTAATGCCCTTATCGTTTTTCTAAAAATTGCGGTTATTCTACTCTTTATCATTTTAGGTTGGAAATATATCAACAATAACAATTACCACCCTTACATCCCTGCAAACACGGGACATTTTGGAAATTTCGGTTTTTCAGGCGTACTGCGCGGCACCGCCATTGTGTTTTTTGCTTTTCTGGGCTTTGATAGCGTGAGCACCATGGCCCAAGAGACTAAAAATCCAAAGCGCAACATGCCTATCGGTATTCTGGGTTCCTTGGCAGTAGTTTTAATTTTATACCTTTCTTTCGCCTATGTAATGACGGGCGTTGCGAATTATAAAATGTTTAATGGCATGAACGGCATCGCTCCAGTAGCTGTAGCCATCGCACAGATGGGAGAGCCCAACGCAGCTGGTCACGTAGTACCAGCCTATCCATGGCTTAATCGTGCTATCCTAGTCGCCATCCTCATCGGTTACTGCAGTGTCATTATGGTCACTTTATTGGCTCAAAGCCGCGTATTTTTCAGTATGAGCCACGACGGATTGCTGCCTCCCTTCTTTAGTAAAATTCATCCCAAATATCACACGCCAGCTCACAGCAACCTACTATTTATGATGGCTGTGGGACTGTTGGCTGCTTTTGTACCGGCAGAAGTAGCAGGTGAAATGACAAGCATCGGAACGCTGTTTGCTTTCATTCTTGTCTGTGCGGGAGTTCTCATTGTTCGGAAAACCATGCCGGATAAAGAGCGTGCCTTTAAGGTTCCTGGAGTTCCCCTCGTGCCTATTCTGGGCATAGTGACCTGTTTCATCATTATGATATCTTTACCTCCTGATACTTGGATCCGCCTCGTTGTATGGATGCTCATCGGATTAGATATTTATATTTCCTATAGCATCGTACACAGCCACTTAGAACCAAATCTCCATCGTAAAGGGCAAAACATTCTCAATGCCATTGGTTTATGTATCAGCGTGGTTTGCTGTCTATCAGGTTTTTGGCACCAGCAAGCAGCTGGATGGCAGAGCAGTAAACTTTTATTTATTATTGCAGTAACATTTGGCCTCGCCCACCTCTCTTTCTATTTATATCGGATATGGAAACAAAGTTACCAATACAAGCCACCTAAAAGTCAAGATCAACTTTCTTAGCTAAAAAAAAGACATTTTTGAAAATCTTTTACAACAATGTAACCACGCTTACAGCATGTTTTTTGTACATTTGCTTCGTATTCCGAAAGAATACACGAGATTTTTGATAACATGCAACATTTTAATATAATAATTCATTAAATATATTTCTCACCATGGAAGAAAAAGTATTTGTTCGCAGGAACATTGGGCTTGTAGCCCACGACGCAATGAAAAAAGACATGATTGAATGGGTTCTATGGAACTCAGAGCGGCTCGTGGGACATAAATTTTACTGTACGGGTACTACCGGTACACTCATTCTGAATGCACTCAAGAAGAAACACCCTGACGTATTTTGGGATTTTACAATTTTCAACTCCGGTCCACTTGGTGGCGATCAACAAATGGGTTCGCGTGTTGTTGAAGGGAAAATAGATTATCTTATTTTCTTTACAGATTCCATGACCTTACAACCTCATGACACGGATGTAAAAGCCCTCACACGCTTAGCTGGTGTAGAAAATATCGTGTTCTGCTGCAACCGTGCCACGGCAGACCACATTATCACTAGCCCGCTCTTCACTGATCCGAATTATCAACCCATCAAAAAAGATTACTCCAGCTATACGAATCGTTTTGCCAGCAAACCGATCGTTGATGAAGCCGTTGAAAACGTACGTCAGCATCAACAAGCTGCAAAAAGTTCCTCATCAAAAAGTGACGAGGCTAATACTGTAGCAAAACATTAAAACGCATAAGCTAAAAAATAAAAATACCGTGTCAAGATCCATTGGAAATGACACGGTATTTTATTTTCCTAACATACCATTTTTATATATAAGGTATGGGGATTTTAATAGAATTTACTTATCAGGCTTTTTGGTCCCGTATACGGCAACGTGAAGTTCATTCAGACCTCGCATCACGCGAAGTTCATAATAGCCTTTAAAAGTCAGCGTTTTGAGAAAAGCTTGAGCCTTAGCACAGCCCGCTTTCACTTTCGCATCGTTTTCATCATCACTTCCGTATAAAGCAAATTCATCTCCACCAACGCCTATACTATGAATATAGGCACTATCAATCCGCGAGAATTCTGCAACATCGGTAAAATCGGCAGTAACAAAAGTTATTGTATATTTTTCAGTGACATCTTCAGAGGTTTTTGAGCAGGAGCCGAAAAATAACATTGTCAGCACCAAAAACGAAACAGCTACCAAACCACATGAATTTAATTTCTTTTTCATTGAAAAACTACTTACTCAAACTTTTATTTTGACTGCCAAAGACCGTGCACATTGCAATACTCGCGAGCACTGACTTCCGTGGCATCTGTCATGAAAACAGCCTCAGGCTTTTCTCCAGGTTGCAAATACTTACGCATTACACCCTCTTTAGTAAAGAGTTCAATCCACTCAATGAAATGAGTTGGCAACATGGGATGTTCAACACTGCCCACAGAAACCTTATAACCGCCAGCAATTTTTTCAATAACCGGAACATGCTTCTCCAGCGCTGCTTCCTGGGTATTTTCCGACAACAACTCCATAGGCTGACCGCAGCAAGAAAGCGTTCCACCTGACGGATGTACGACCTCAACGATGTTGCCACAAATGGCACAACGATAAACTTGTTTTTGCTTTGTCATAATTTAGTGTTTTAATGTACACGGCAAATATACTCTTTTTTTCGCAAATTGCTCAAAGAAATACCTCTTTTTTGTGATTTATGCGCGCACCAATTCATTCAACAAAAAACTTTTCAACTGTTCAAAATTATTGTCCAAATAGAGGCACTCCTTTTTCCCATTCATAAAGGCCTGAAGGCGAACAGGAATCTCAGGTTCTTTTCCAATAATGCCACTAATTGTATCCCGGAATTTGGCAGGATGCGCCGTTTCAAGAAACAGTCCTGTTTCATCCGTTTTCAACTGTTCTGCCAGTGCCTGATATGCACATGCACCGTGAGGATCTAACAGATAATCGTGCTCTCTAAAAGCAGTCTGTATGGTTTTTTTAATTTCTTCGTCCGTATAACTGGCCCCTGAAATTAGAGATTTGATAGCATTATAATCATTATCAAAAAGTGCCAAAATGCGGGCAAAATTACTGGGATCACCGACATCCATGGCATTTGCAATCGTTGCAACTGAAGGGCGCGGTTCATAATGACCAGTTTGTAAATATTTAAAGAAAACATCGTTGCGATTGTTGGCCGCAATGAAACGATGTATTGGAAGCCCCATTTTCCAGGCAATTAAACCTGCGGCTATATTTCCGAAATTGCCACTTGGCACACATACAACAAGACGATTTGCAACACCGAGACGCTTCATTTGAGCATAAGCATAAAAATAATAAAACGATTGCGGCAAAAGTCTGGCCAAATTGATGGAATTTGCAGACGTAAGCTTCATTCGTTTATTAAGTTCTGCGTCCATGAAAGCTTTTTTTACCAAACTTTGACAATCATCAAAAGTTCCGTTTACGGCAATAGCCGTAATGTTATCCCCCAACGTAGTAAATTGCATCTCTTGTAACTGACTGACTTTTTCATTTGGATAAAGCACATAAACCTGAATGCCCTTCACTCCCAGAAAGCCATTGGCGACAGCACTGCCGGTATCTCCGGACGTGGCTACAAGAACATTAACCTTTCCTCTTTCGTCAGTATGTATAAAATGGCGTAACAAACGCGCCATGAAACGAGCTCCCACATCCTTAAAAGCTAACGTAGGTCCATGAAAAAGTTCTAATGCATATATTTTATCGGTTACTTTGACAGCTGGGACATCAAAATTCAACGCGTCATCAACAATTGTACGCAAAACTCCAGACTCAATATCTTCGCCGAACAAAGCCGTAGCCACGGTAAAAGCGATTTCCTGAAAACTCTTTTTATCGATCTGTTCAAAAAACTGTTCCGGCAACGTCGGAATGGAAAAAGGCATATAAAGTCCTTTGTCGGGAGCAAGTCCCTTAATAACAGCTTCCCGTAAAGAGACTTCGGGAGCTTCGTGATTGGTGCTATAGTATTTCATGTCTTTAAATATTCATAAAAGTATTCATAAATTCATCATCTTTCAGCAGGCCGTAACTACCTGAAACGCATGCTACTTCATCAAAAGTCTGTACGTCATCCGGTTCAATACCTGGATAATAAATAACAAAAGGTACGGGCTCCGCGGTATGTGTACGTAGTTCACAAGGTGTTGGATGATCTGGTAAAACAGCGATAGCCACAGGTTCATCCCATTCTTTTACAGCCTCATAAATGGGACCGACAGCACGCTTGTCAAGATTTTCAATTGTGAGTTGTTTCAATTTGAAATCCCCTTCATGACCAGCCTCGTCACTTGCTTCAATGTGTAAATACACAAAATCGTCTGTTTTCAAGGCTTTTACGGCCGCTGCCACCTTATTCTCATAATTCGTATCATATAACCCAGTAGCTCCTTCCACATGTATTCGTTTTAAACCAGCATAATAACCAATCCCGTTAATCAAATCAACAGCCGAAATGACGTCGCCGCGTTTAATCATAGGATATTTCTTTGCCAACGTTTCCATTTGTGGACGATAACCCGCACTCCACGGCCAGATACTGTTTGCAGGATCTTTACCTGCGGCTTTACGGCGCAGATTCACAGGATGATTCGCCAACAACACCTGTGATTTTAGAATCATTTCGTTCAATAAATCAGCTGTAGCCTGTGCTTCAGGTACTTGCGCTTTAACCATCAACGGGCGAAAAGGATGTAAAGGAACATCATGAGGAGGAGTCGTGTCAAGTCTTTTATCTCCACCTTTAATGACAAGCACATGGCGATATTGCACCCCTGTATAAAAGTGAACTCGATCGTTTCCTAATTTTTCATCCAAAAAATGTATCAGCTCATCCGCTTCTGCCGTAGAAATGTGTCCAGCAGAATGATTTTTAAGAATATCACCTTCTATACAAATCAAATTACAACGCATAGCCATATCGCCTGGTTGCAAATCAACACCAATATTGGCAGCTTCCAGCACTCCACGACCTTCGTAAACTTTAGACAAATCGTAACCCATTACTGACATATTGGCTACTTCGCTTCCTGGATGGAAACCTTTAGGAACTGTGATGAGACGCCCACATCGACCTAAATGAGCCAAACGATCCATATTGGGCGTATCGGCATATTGTAATAAAGTTTTGTTTCCTAATTTCTTGGCTGGCCAATCGGCCATACCGTCTCCTAATATAATAATATGTTTCATTTTTTCTGATATGTTTTTGCACCATACACGTGCAAGTATGAATTTTTTGACAGTCATAACAACCTGCCACGGATTGTTTTCCGTTTTCTTCCTACTTCGGCATACATCAAGACACCCTGTAGGCTTATTTCTAAAAAATTCGTTAATTTGTTTGCTTACTTCTGTAAGCGCGTTTCACGTAGAAACGTTATTTAATCATGCAACCCCGAAGGGTTGTACCTGTAGTGACTGTATAAACGGTTGTTCGCCCACGCAAAATGCACCTTTGTACTTTTGCGCTTATCAAACTCAAACAGAACATTATTTTATATAGTCTCTTTCCCATATTTTTCTATTCCGCGACAAAGTTATAAAATAATCGTCTAAAACAACCTCTTTTGTCGATAAATATATTTAATTCCTGCCATTTTATTGCTTATACGTCAAATAAGGAAAAATTAATCACTCAGATTATCTCCCAATAGAATGTTTATAAAATGGAGCGAGCTTTTAAGTTTTTGCTTGAAAGTATAAATAAGCAGGGCCAGTTATACCTTATATATATACTGAAAGGATAAGCATGAAATAGGACTTCGCTGAAAATATATTTGTTGTATTTTTTACGAATGGCCTCACAGTTTTTACGAATACCAATGTACGAATTTCCACCACGAGAATCCTATCATTAAGGCTTTGCATAAACAAAAAGATCTTATAAAACGTGGTTTTCAAATTTATGTTTGCTCCATAAAAGATGATGACGCAGTGCGTCACAAAAGAAACGCAGTGCGTCATGAAAAAAACGCGTCGCGTCACAAAAGAAACGCACCGCGTCACATAGAATAAGAAGTAACATTTCATTTAGAACTCTCTATTCGGATAGAATTTCAGCCAAATAAAGAAATGTATCAAGTATATCAAAGACGCTACGAAGTAAAATGATTCTGCCGGGTTAAAGTACAGACCTATAAAATGCTGTTTTAAAGACGACGTCATTTCAACTGTGTCAAGGGTTAACACAATAAAATAGTATTAATCGCTGTTTTTAACAGCATAAAAATGTTAGTAAAATGACACAAGAAGAGTATTCAGAGATGTTATCTCAGGCAAAAGATCAGTTTAAGAGAGGCACCTCTTTGTTTGGT
>JAQVXN010000384.1 GCA_028709135.1 Bacteroidaceae bacterium
GCCGGAAGCTCATTTTCATAATGTTTCTGTTAAGCCAACCGAAATGCAGAAAGACATGGTCAGCGAGCTTTCAGAACGCGCTGACAGGGTGAGAAATAAAATGGTTGATGCTTCGGTTGATAATATGCTTAAAATCACAAACGATGGCAGAAAGCTCGCACTCGATCAAAGGCTCATCAATGAAATGTTGCCCGACGATGAGAGCAGTAAAGTGTCCGCTTGCGCGAACAACATTTTTGAAATATGGGACAGCAAAAAAGATGATGCTCTCGCGCAACTTGTATTCTGTGACCTTTCCACCCCGCACTATGATGACAGTTTCAATGTTTATGATGATATTAAGAAGAAGCTGATAGTTAAGGGTGTGCCGGAGGAAGAAATTGCATATATTCACGACGCCGATAATGAGAATCAGAAAAAAGAACTGTTTACGAAAGTTCGTAAAGGTCAGGTGCGCATATTACTTGGCTCAACGCAAAAGATGGGTGCCGGGACAAATGTGCAGGATAAACTCATTGCTTTGCACCATCTCGATTGCCCATGGCGGCCTGCGGACTTACAGCAGCGAAACGGGCGTATCGTCCGACAGGGTAATAAAAACCCCGAAATAGATATCTATAGCTATGTCACCGAGAACACATTCGATGCATATCTCTATCAACTTGTAGAGAATAAGCAGAGATTTATCGGGCAGATTATGACTTCAAAATCACCTGTGCGCTCTGCGGAGGACATAGATGAAACGGCTTTGAATTATGCAGAAATAAAAGCTTTGGCGACCGGCAACCCATATATTAAGGAAAAGATGGATTTGGATATTGCAGTATCCCGACTTAAGCTCCTGAAATCAAACTACCTCAGCCAGAAATATTCACTTGAGGACAGCATAGCAAAGACTTTCCCGCAACAGATTAAGTATAATGAGGAGCGTATTGCGGGATATAAATCAGACATTGCACGTTTGAGTGAAAACTTCAAGCCTAATGCAGGCGGATTCTGCCCGATGAGCGTGAAAGGAGTAAACTACACCGAAAAAGCGGAGGCAGGCAAAGCAATACTTGAAGCTTGCAAAGCCATGTCCTCCCCCGATGCCGTACCACTCGGTGAATATCGGGGATTTTCTATGTCTCTCTCCTTTGATAGTTTTAACAGAACGTATCAGATTACACTGCACCATACTCTCAGCCACACGGTCGCTCTCGGCACTGACACGCATGGTAATATTACACGTTTGGACAACGTTCTTGAAGGTTTTGAAAACAAGATGAAAGCCTGTGCAGAAATCCTCGACAATGTCCACTCGCAACTTGAAAGTGCCAAGGTCGAGGTCGAAAAGCCTTTCGCACATGAAGAAGAACTAAAGAAAAAGACTGCACGGCTTGATGAACTTAACTCGTTACTCAACATGGACGAAAAGGACAACGAGCTTTTAGGTGAAGTACCTGGTGAGGACGAGCAAGAGGAACCCAAAAAAGTTGTGGGAATTGAAAGGTAGCAAAAAGTATGAATGGGAGCAGGTATCCGGCTTGCTCCCATTCAACCCTGCGAATTATGGTGATTGGTGATAGAATTATGGAAAATCATACTAATGTATGCTATAATATCAAATAAACAAATTGTATTACCAGTTATTCATATAATGAGGTGTGTAAATGAGGACAATAATTGTTGAGCCATATAATTCGAAATGGGCTGAAGAATTTGAAAAAATAAAAAGCGAAATATTACCTTTTATCAGTGACAATATTATATCCTTTGAGCATGTCGGAAGCACCTCCGTTGTCGGTTTGTGGGCAAAGCCTGTCATTGACATTGACATTATCATAAACAACGGAATGTTACCTATTATAATAGAAAAACTTGCTATATTGGGTTATGATCACAGAGGAGACTTGGGAATCATAGGCAGAGAAGCTTTTGGGTACAATGATAAAGAAAAAGCACATCTCATGAAACATCATTTATATGTTTGTCACAAGGATAATGCCGAGTTAAGGCAACATTTAGCTTTCAGAGATTATCTTAGAAAAAACCCTGAATATTGCGAAAAATACAGCAAAATAAAGATTGAAATGGCAAAGAAATATCCGCATGATATTGACAGTTATATTAAAGGTAAAGAACCTGTCGTCATGGAAATATTAAATCTATGCGGAATTAAACCATGGAAGGAGCAAGGAAATGAGTAATCAAAATATTTATGATAATCCAGAGTTTTTCGATGGTTATAAAAAATTAAGAGGAAATCCTTCGGCAGCAAATGACATTGTTGAAAAACCTGCATTATTTAGCCTTGCTCCCGACTTGCATTACAAGTCTGTGCTTGATATTGGTTGCGGATATGGCGAGAATTGTGTCCAGTTTATTAAATTAGGTGCAACAAAGGTTACAGGTCTTGATATCTCTGCAAAAATGCTTGAAATTGCAAAAAATGAAAACTCATCGCCCAATATTCTATATGTCAATAAAAGCATGACTGATTTGAATGAAATCACAGAAAAGTTTGATGTAGTATTCAGTTCTCTTGCTGTTCATTACATTGAGGATTTTGATAAATTAGTTAAAGATATTTATAACCTTTTAAATCACGGTGGTTATTTTATATTTTCACAAGAGCATCCGTTAACAACTGCTTTGTTAACACAAAACTATTGGACTCGAAATCCTGAGAATGAACGTATTCATTATAATTTGACCACATATGCTCTCGAAGGCGAAAGAAAAGTTACATGGATTGTTGATGGAGTTATAAAATATCATCGAACAATTTCAAGTATTATTAATTCTCTTGCAAATTGTGGCTTTATTATTGAACAAGTACTTGAGCCTATCCCAAGTAACGACATTATGAAACAATATCCTTCTTATAAAAAATACATTCATAAACCTGATTTTTTACTTATTAAAGTTAGA
>JAQVXN010000385.1 GCA_028709135.1 Bacteroidaceae bacterium
TTAACGCATGTAAGAAAGACCATGCACCCGCAATTGACCCCCCTTCCGAAGCAGGGAATGACAAAATAAATCAATTGCTGGGGAATTTTACCGATAACTATGAAACTTTTAAAAGCGGCAAATGGCTCAAAAGTGGTGACAAAATTGATTTCGACTCTGTACTATGGTATATTGATGGTGCCATAAACTTCAATTATGCTTCGGGCCATTACTCATTTGAAAGAATACACAAAGATGTTATTTACGTTGAAGTAACGGTTGACCCGGATATGAAATCCCTGTTAACTAATGTTTTTGAATCGTACAACGAATCACTCCTACGCATTGGCGAAAAGTATTATGACATTACCGGTGAATACAAAAAGTTTATTATGGCCACTGTAAGCGATGCCGGCCCATTACCCGATGGCAAACGCAAATTGCGCGTTACTACACTTACCGGCACAGGATTGGCTACCCAAAGCGGAGATTTTGGAGTGGATGAGAGCTACAAATATTTTAACAACTCAATGTATAATTGCACTGGTGAAATTGTGAATAATGGTGCGCCTGAGATATTTGAAACCAAATTGCTTGAGCATTTTGATACACCGCCACCTTCAGGCTGCAGATATTTTTATGTAGGTACCGAAGACAGTTGTTCATATAACTACTTAGATTATCGTATTAATCCAAGTATAAGTTTAACTAATTACCTGGATTATAAAATTTTTGCTGCTGCTGAATATGTTTCAACCATAACTGAAACAACCGAATGTCTTGAATATAATCAGAACAACAGTGGAATACACGAAATGCAGTTTTATTTCGATCACCTTGTTGCTTTTGCTAACGAATGGGTAAATCAACAGAACTCTTTAATCAAAAAATCTTATGCAAGATCAGTAATAGAAAGTGATGAAACTGGCAATGCAGACTCAAAAGTCATTTTTCACAAACCAAAGTTGTTTTTCAAATTAAAAATACAGTCTTGCTCACCAGGTAATCCATATTTCCCAACAGAATAGTTTCTAAAGATATTGAGGAATGAGGAATCTATTTTTGTTAAGTATTATTCTGGTAATCATATGTTCTGTTAAAGCGCAGAGCACTTACGAATTATATATAAGTGTTCAGCAGCGAACGGCTTCCAGTACAGCAATAGATGATGGCAACGGCGGAATAATTGCCTTAGTTAATGTACAAACAGGCACAAACTATGGGCCATCAAATTATATCAATGCCTATATTCTGCAGATTTCGCCGACAGGTGACACCTTAACACATAGATACTCATTTCACGATACCACCTTCATCTTTAACAGGATTCATCGGTTAGATGAAGGTGGTTATTTTGTTACAGGAGAAACGCGTTTACCCGATACCCATGTTTCTCATTTGTTGATGGTCAGGTTAGACAATGAGTTCAATATGCTATGGTCAAAACACTTTAATTACGAAGATTTTAATTTTCACATTTGGTGTTATAATATTTTTCAGGATGGAGACACCCTGATCATGCCTCTGGGTAGAAGTGAATTCCCAGGTATTGCTTATTATCCCTTGTTGATTAAGACAGACCTGAATGGCAATATTTTGCATGAAGTTTTTCATTACACCAATAGTTTGCGTACAGATTCCCCATCTTTTATGTACGAAAAAAGAAATGGACGTATTTGGATGTTTGAAGATTCATTTGTTGCTGGATTTCAAGGTCCATCAAGATCAGTATTCGGGCGTAATTTTGAGTTATTGTACACCGAGGGATTTGGAGTATATGGTGATCCCAGTAGGATGTATTATACATGGGATGCAGATAGTAATATCCTTATGTCATATATTGCCAATAGAATTGGAGCGCAATATCAGGACGATGAAATTTGGTTAGCCAAATATGATACCGCAATGAACCGGCTGTACAGGAACAGCTATGGTACAGCCGACACCATGGACAATACACCCTTTTGGGGGTCAGGCGTTTCGTTTAAACATTTTGACACCATTTACTTTTCGGGATATAAACATAAAACAATGTATCCGCCCAATCCCGGCATGGTTAACTGGATTGTTGCCGGGCAAACAGACGCACAACTTAACCCAAGATTCATTCACTACATTGGGGGAGACCAGTATTATGAAACCCGATATATGCTGGCAACCAGCGATGGGGGTTTTGTAATACAAGCCGGGGTATTTAATCATCAAACATCACTTTACGACTTGCTCTTTCTCAAATTAAACAATCAGGGGCTGATTACAGGAAATAACTCAAAAAAAATAGCAGTTAAACGAACTTTTATCAGTCCAAACCCGGCAACAGATTTTGTAAGAGTAGATTGCTTTCTGCCTTTTGCAAAGGCAAATATAATGACCCTTTTTGGCACTACCATTTTGGAATTTAACTTAAACACCGGTTCCACCCGCTTGCCACTACAACAACTTAAACCGGGGATTTACCTGCTTGGCATTACAGTGCCAGGGACAGGTTTGATTGAAACGCACAAGTTTGTAAAACTTTAAACCAATTTTTATGAAAAGGAATTTATTACTCACCGCCATGCTGTTAACAGCTTTGATTACAGCAAGCACAATAACAACATATGCGCAGATTTGTTATACATGCACCGGCCATTCAAATATTGTTACAGGTACGGCAGCTTCTGCATTAGGCCGCAACAATACTGTTAACGGGAATAGTTCTGCTGCGATGGGCAACAACAATAACATTAGCTCGTTTTCTTCGATAGTAATTGGCAGTTATAGTAATGTTTATACTGGGAACTCAACCATCATAGGGGGTGGTTCAACTATAAATAACGGTTGCTCAGAAAGCTATATTTTTGGGAATGGATCAGTAATTGGCAATAGCAATTGTATGTTAATTGGGCATCGGCTTCAATCTGCTGCCGGCAGTCAGATAATACTTG
>JAQVXN010000030.1 GCA_028709135.1 Bacteroidaceae bacterium
GTAATGCTATTTACGAAAGCATCAAAATTATCCCTGAAATCATTGCTTACGATTATGAATCCGATTTTGTTGTATCTGATTCTAAGTGCTTTGGACATTTGTTTGCTACCTTTTATTTTACCTGGTTACTTTCCTATACAGGAAATACAACTGACTTATATAAAGCTTATTATGTAATTTGCGATACAAATTAACAGTTGCATTTTATTTACTTGTTTCGATTAGACAGTTACAAAAACAGCTCCATTTTGTCTAGCATAACAAGATATTTTGTTTTGACAAGAGTTTTATTTTTAGCATAGTTTTTGCGAAACAAAGTGAGCAATTGACGAACACCGATTTACCTGTTCAAGTTAAACCTACATAATAATCAACTCCCTATTTAGACCATTAATATATTCCCATTTTTCAATATGAAATTTATTTGCTACTTCGGAGAGATTTGGCGTATTGTAAAATGCAAAAATGGATTTATCAATATTGAGCAAGTCGATTTGTTTAGTCCCTTTCACAATGGAATATAGGTAAAGAATGTCAGCTACCTGATCTTCAGATATAGCTATTTTGGGTAATTGATCGTATATAGTGGATGTTCTCGGCTTGATAATTTTAAAGTCCGTGAGAGTTTTCAAAAATGAGCGTGTGGAACGCTTAATTATTTCTGTATCACCATATGCTTCAGTCATTCTTTTAGTGAGTGCCGTGGAACTGACTTGCTGAGAAGCATCAAAAATTTTGAAATACATTTGAGTGAAATAGGTCAAGATGTCATAATCAATAATAAACATTGATAAGTAAATTGGCTTCATATACTCAAAGTCTTTCTTTTTACTTAATTCAATTAGGAAATTATTTTCTATTCTTGTTTTGACCTCTTGAAATCTATAAATGAAAGTGCGAAAAAGCACGGTACGTGTTTTTCTTCTTCCATCCTTACCTGTCAATTCAACAGCTATATCGTTGTATGCATCGTAAAATTCTTCTGGTTTTCTTCCCGGTTCGACCATTTGGAGTGATTTATATATCCACTCGGGTTTTAATGGTCTGTCATATCCTATCATCATAATTTTACATTTACTTTAATATACGGCACTACCATTTCTTCTATGGAAGTTCCTCCGTGATTAATTTCTTTTTTATCTCTATTTGTGAACATTGTTCTGCCTTCGGGCAAAACAATAAGTTTGTTATCAACAAACGGAATTTTTATTTTTTTATTTTCAAGTAGTTCGCCGGCTTGTGTGGGAATTATAACCGCTCTTTTAGCGAAGTTGTCTATATAATACTTTTCTAACCTTACTCCATTTCCCTTGGCTAAAACAGAACCGTGGTCAGAACAAATATACACGTTGAAATTATTTTTCAACAATGTCGACATCGTTTTTAATAGATCGCTTTTGTTCAAATAAGATTTAATTGTATCGAAATACAATGACTTGGTATTTTCTTTTTTTGGAAAAATTACCGAATGACCTAAATCATCGAAAAAATTATACAAAATATTAATATATCGGTAACCAATCAACGAATCATCGGTAATTTCATCTTTCTCTGAAAATGACTTTGTTTCTTTATGGTTGAAAAAAGACGAAAAGTTTGTTATTTCACTATTTCTATTTGGATTTTTAGTTTCATACACATCCGTACTTCCGCTAAATATAGCTTGTCTTGAAATAGAGGTAACACTCGGTAATAAAGCAAACAACGGTTCTTCATCGTACTCTAACATTAAGTCTGAAAAATAATCTTTCAATAAAAACCATTCAGCAAATCCCATACAATCAAAACAGAGTAATGCAATTTTATCTTTTTTATGTGCCTGGATATTGTGCAGAATTTTATCAACTGTTTTCGGATTTTGTCGTGTTGAAGCATAAAAAACAGCCGACATTTTATTTTTCAGAAAGAATTCATCGGAATATGCGTCAATTTGAGAAATTAAAGAAAGATAAGATTCATCGCTGATAGTATATGATTGATAAATAATCTCACCCCATATTTTGGAGCATTTCAGAATGTTATCATAACAAACCGATTCTTCCAATATTGATGATAAAGTATCTTTTAATATATCGATTTCGATTATTTTTTGAAAACTTAAGGCGTAGTCAGTAACTTTACGCAGTTCCGAAGCGTGAATTACTTTATGCCTGTCTGTAGCATAAATGTAATTTAGCAAAGCAATAAGAGTTTCAGTTGATAGTTTTGAGAACTCGGCATTTGCATTTCCATTAATCGGAATATCCGTGTAATTAAATACTTTTCGATGAAAATGCTTATTTATAAATGCCGGGATAGTTTTGAGTGTTGTAATTATTAATGATTTGTCCGGTTTCTTTGTTACTTCGAGTAATTCGGGGATTGTATTTATAACGACAAAAGGAATTTCTTGGGATTTCATGTGTTCCAAGAAAGTGTCTGAAACAAGAATGCCCGTAAAATCAGAAATGATTTTCGGGCTTCTTGAATGGATATCAAGCTTGGTTGTTATAAATAGTTGCCATTGCATTTAAAGGAATGTAAATTTAGGCAATTTATTTATTAGATTTGAATTCTTTTGGATCGAGAATTGGTAAAATAAGATTATGCAAATGCGTTCCTCTGAAAAGTGCAAATAATACTCCTCTAATAGTAGATAGAGAGATTGAATTTACTGTTACTATAAACTGTTCAGGTAATTCAACTTTTTTCTCTTTGACGAAATCAGAGAGGTTATCAATATTATAAATACAACTAATTTTTGCGTTACATAGTTCAACTTCTTCGGTTCCTCCAAAAATTTCAACAGACGCAACCACAAACATATTTTTTTGACTAATATTGAAACGGTGATCAAGATTAATGTTGTACTTATATGGTGTATTTTCAGGAATAGCCTTGTCATAAGATTTGATTGCAAATTCTAACAATTCAATCCCTACTGCCGCAAATGTAACATTTTGTTCCATATGTAAATAATCAGTTTGATGAATAATTTGCTGAATAATATTCCGATTTACTAGAAATCAATTGATCATAATAACTTTCTCTAGGGTTCACAACAAATACGTTGATTGTTGCTTGATAATTGTTGCCTTTAGCTACCTGCTCATTGTCTTCAAGATTTAGAAAATCTACGCCTAAAGCAAGACCTAAGTCGGTTAGCGTATCTGTCGTAAAATTATGCGTTCCGCTCAGCCATCTTGTAACTTCCGATGGATTTGACTTCCCCATCGCACACATCAAGTCTTTATTCTTCCACCCCTTGGCTTTCATAGCGTCATCTATTTTTGCAGCTATAAGCATACGGTTTTCTATGCGTTTTGCCTCTTGTGGAGATATGGAAGATAAAATTTCTGAGATTTTACGTGTCCTTTTATCTGTTTTTTCCATTTTTGTCTTTATTTGTTGTGTGTTAATAATCTATTTCAAAGGATAACTCCCCTTCAAAATCGTTTGTATAGGTAGATAAGCGAATGTCTTTATCCGTTATTTTTTCAGTGATTTTTTTAGAGATTGCTCGTAATAAGTAATTTTCTTCTGTTAATTTTTCGTTATCTTGAAGTCTTCTGACATTTTTGGGTTTAGGTCCGCCACCACCCAATACAACAATCATTGTACCATATCGAATACAGTAAAGTCTTAATTTTTTGTCAGGATCGTCATATAAAGCACATACCCCATCGCCCGGAATGCCTTCGTTTAGTTTAAAAAAATGTTCTCTCGCCCCTGTTTTTGCTCCTATAGTTTTTAAACGTTGAGTGATGTTATTTATTTCACTTGTATGTGAATCAAAATTTTCATCGATAAACACTTCAAATAAACTCATATCGTCTTCATCTATTATAACAGAATAGATAGACGCTTTGTTTCCACTTAATTCATCTATTTTGATTAATTCACATTTCATATTATTTTGAGATTGCAAAGATAATACATTTCACTTATATGTAAAATAATTAAGGGCTTAATTTATTATTCTAACTAAACTTTAACTTTTGCTTAACGAAAAAATATTACATTATACCCGAAATCATAATTTCAGAGGCTTGCACAAAGTCGTTGAGATCGCCATTATTTTCCAAAATGGACTTATCTAACTTGCTCGCAACTGTGAGTATGTCTTGATAACGTTTGTTTTTGTAGCAGGTTTCAAATCCGAAAACGAGCACTTCTTTTCTGATTTCCTTAATTTTTTTCCTTTCTGTCTGTGTTTGGATAAGCAGGGTTTCAAACTCCCGCATAAGTTGTCTTTCTCGTTTTTCGACTAATTGGTTGTGTTCCGGTTCAGACTGCGGACGACGATACTTGGCATTTTCAAATATAAAATTCTGTTCCAACAGTTCTCTTAGCTCTGGCACATTATCTCCTTGTATATTGGCTGTTTGATTATATGCTACAGATATGTCGGAAAAAGTTTTTGGTATGGATAAGAAATTATAAAGCCACACCAAAGCTGATTTTTCATCCGTAACAAAGAGGAACATTTCACCTGATTTCACTTCATCAATACCTTCTAATTTCTGTTGTTTTTTGTATTCCAAGTATGAGTTTATCTGACCTGCCGTAAACCAAAAGCCATCTTCCTGTACAAAATTAGCGTGTAATAAGCTGTAAAATGATTTGGCATCGTAGCGGATTTCGTAACCTCGCTGTATGTAATAGGCAATCATTTTAGAGTAAAGCATCTTTTCTGTCCGTTCAATTTTGGGGCTAATAGGCAGATTGGTTAAGAACTCATCAATAAATAACATCTCTAAGTTTTCTCCCGCATTCTTTGCAAAGTTTGCATCAAATTTATTGCTGGGTTTAAATGCTGAAATTACAAGGTCATTAGCTACTGCTCCCGGCGCTGTTACTTGTTTGAAACTGCCTTGTTGTTTGTCTAATGTTGTAACCTGACTTATTAAAAAACCCGCTTTGGTAATAGCGTCTTGAATACCGTTCCAAACTGATGATTTTGAGTTGTGGAATACAACAGTTATCCAACGCTTGGGCTTTAATACTCGATAGTATTCTCTGAAAGATGAATACATTAAAGAGTTGTATTCAGACAAATTCTTATTTTGAGTTCTATTAATAATACTCTCTTTGCTAATATTTGTGAAAATTCTCAACCAAGCTTCCCACCAAAAACTCAATTCAGAGTACATTAGGTTATTACCGAAAGGTGGATCTGTAAATATATAGTCAATAGAGTTTGATTTAACATTGGAAAGGGCTGTTGTAGATTGATTAGTAACAATAACTTTATTGTTTTCCCAATTTTTGAACTCATTCATTCTGATGTAATCCCTAAATTTGTTTTTAAACAATGGCATAACAGAACGTTCGATAATGAGAGACGGGATGTAAAGCGTTCCACTTAAATTTCCTGTTCCTGCAAATCTAAATCTATTGGTAATTGTTGCCCTTTGAATACAACTTTGAAATACAAATAATAAATCAGCAAAATACTTTGAACTTTGAATTTTGTTATACAACATTGCCAATGTGTACAAGTTCCTTTTTGTAATAAAGTGGTGCACGTTTGTATATCCATAAGGATCGTTCCTTCTTGCTTCATCACCCTCTGGCATACGATCAGTAGGGAACCAATATGGGATTGTAGTTTCATCTATTTTCTTTAAAAGTTCAATATCATAATCATCCGCTTTTTTTTCGAACCGTCTTGTGCCAATTGATCCTTGTATTAAAAATATTTCTTTTTTTGCAATTGAAATTTCTTGCCTTATAGCCTCGTCATACTTTTTTATAAAACTTACTTCACTATTAGCTTTCGAGATATCTGCATTACATCTTTCACATTTATATTGAGAGTTTATTGTTTTATTATCTAAATTTACAGCCAAGTCTGCAAACTTATATTCGTGACCACAGTATTTACATAGAAATACATCTGTTAAAATAGTATTCTGAATTTCACCATTGTATGTTCCATATTTTGTTTTATACATCCAAGAAACTTCCGCAACAACCTCATTATATATCCTATTAAACTCTTCTGTTAATTCTATACTTGAAACCTTAGGTTTATTATAAACATAACTCATATAAGATGCTGATGGTCCAAGATCATTTAATATTGAATATCTATTCAACATCGAAGCACTAAAACCTGTAGACCCACTACCACAAAAACCATCAAGAATAATATCACCTTCATTTGTGAAATGTTCGATATATTGATCAATAGCTTTATGAGGAATTTTAGTATGATAAGAATGAGCATTGTAAACAGCTCCATTTTTACCTTCACTCACATCCCCCACATACGGCTCTCTATGATACGTATCCGTCTCTTCATTATAGGGTGTGCCGTGTTCTTTAATAAAGTCGGCAATATAAGGATTTGGGCAGGCGGTATAGTATGGTGGCTGTGATAAAGCTACGATATCTTCGTCTTTACCTATGGGGAAGCCTTCTATGTTTTTCAGCTCGGGAAGTTTGGCGAGCAGGTCTTTTTTGTAGTCCATAATGATTTTGTTTGCGAAATTATGCACAATGCTGTTTTGGAACGGCAATGTGCGATTGGGAGTTTGTCAAACTGCTATGAGCAGCTGGACGGGTGTTTATCGACTGGAAGCCGATAGTCCCATTATATTTTAATCTTCGATTTTGAAGCGGGTTTCTTTTCCTTTATTTTCTGTTTCTAACTTGTTGTAAAGATTGAAAAATGCTTCTCTAATTTGAGGCAAAGTTACTAATTCATTTTTACGGAACAGGGCTTTAATGATGTCATCTTTGCGAATTGAAACTACTTTTATATCTACAAATAGTTTATTGATAGCTTCAATGAGTTCAGATGTTACATTTTCCGGCAGTTTTCCTGTTTCGATGATTTTTTCAATCTGCTTGCGGTGCTCAGATGAGATTTTGATAAGTTCCAAAGTGTCTGCTTTTGTTTTCACCTCATCAACGATAGTTTGAGCATAAGCGTTGTAGATTTTCTCCAAGGTTTCATCTACTTTGTCAGCTTCTTTTTTGATGTTGGAGTAATCAATTTCGGTGTACATAAAACTGCTTACTTTGTCATAAGGCATTTGGTATAGTCTGTCTATATCTACCGAAGTGACACGCTTACCTAAAAGCAAACTCCATAGCTGGACCTTATTAAAGAACATATCGGGAACATTGCATTCTGCTTTGGATAAAATTCCTGCCTTTTGGAAGTACGGATTTTTAGTGAAATTTTCGAGCGGTTGCCAATTTACATTTTTACCAATTGTATTGTGGAGTGCCGGATAATAAAAATCATTGATATAGATTTTCTTAAAGGCATCTACTTTGCCTTGTATGGGGAAACGTTCACTGATTAGGATGTATTTTTCAAAATCACGAACAATACCTATGGTGTCATCATAGAACTTCTGAAGTTTAACGGGCACTTGCCGGTCGGTAATATACTGAGTGTGCTTATTTAGAATAGCCAAAGCATCTTCCATATATTCAATGCTGTTATGTGTAGTTTCGAGGTATTCATCTAAACACTTTTTCAGATTATCCAAATTATTCATTCTTTCAGAAATTTTCCCCAACTGCTGGTTTAGCCCTTCAAGGCTACTGAAATGAGCGTGATTTTCTATGTCAAGTTTTGCCCAATCGGTTTGGTTTATTTCTTCAAGTGCCTGCTTTACACTGTCAATGTTAATGTATAGCGGTGTTTTAGTTTCTAATTTTATAATTTGGTTATTTACTGTTTTTACATCTCCTATGATAGATTTTACTTTGTTTCTATATTGAAGGAAAGCATCGTTTCTGGTATTATCAATCAGGATTTTCGCCCCGTTGAGACCAAGTGCCTGCAAAAGATTGTGAGCAAAGTCATAGGAAATAGCTTCTTTCTTAACTACATATACGATGTTTTCAAACTGACTTATGCTTCTGAATTTTAATTTGATATTTGCAATATCTATTTCGTCTCCACCTTTACCTTTCAATGTGGTTTTACCTAATGCGGTGAGCAAAATAAGTAAAAAGTAAATGACCTCTGGCTCTAAGCCGTATGGTCTTTTAGCAAGCTCTGCTACAATATCCTTTTCTATATCAACCACTTTTCCCTTTTTTGCATTAACAATGGCAATGATGTTGGTCGTGATTTTATTCATCGTAATGTCAGGATCTCCGTTGGGATTAAGCAGGTTCAACGTATTCAAGAAATTCTTTACCCTGTTAGTGAGCGTGCGAAAATTTCCATTTACCACTTCATCTGCAATTTGTGTTAAAACAAAAGAAATGTTACTCGATGATAAGGTTTCAGAATATCTTGGATGTTCAGGGTATGTTTGTGTGAAACAATCGTCGAATAACTTGGTCTTTAAATCATTTATAATTTCTAATAAATTGTTGTATTCTTTTCCCAAAATAGATTTTATGGAAACAGTTTCGCCATTGACATTCGCTTCACCAAGATTCTGAGTCCACATTGCGATTCGGTATTTGATTCCCGGAACAACGTAGTTTAGATTATTTCTGTACCCATTTACCGTTTCATTCAGTTTCTTGTTCATTATCGAAGTAAGAACGTTTTTTGATATTAAAGACTTGATGGCTATTATTTTCTTAATAATCTCGATATTCTCTTGCTTTCCAATGTTTATTTTGATGTTCAATTGGTTGTCAGAATACTGAGTCGGCTCTTTTTTACTAAATGGAGAAATAAAATTAATTACATAATCAGCAGTATCAAGTAAAGGTATTTCTTGTTCTTTTTTGTTGAATACCACCAAACCTTTTCTGAATGATTTTACTGAGAGCCAACTGCACTCATCGACATAGATATTGGGTAAGTTTTTATAATGTTCCAAATTCAGGATTTCCTGAATTTGTTCAAAAAGCACATCTTCTTGTTTATCTTGGTCATCTCCAACGGCTGTAATTTCGTTTTCGATGCGCTCATCCGGGTCTTGTCCATCGATGGTAGGGTCTAACTTGAAATAATCATTGCCTGTTGATTCGTCTCTTACCGCTTTAATATAAAAACCATCTGTTGCTTCTCTTATTTTTTTTACAAGCATTGCGACCTGTATGTAAGCCTCAAATGCATTGTTTTGAGGTATGATAAGCAACTGCTCTGCCAATTCCTTAGCCGTAGCACCGTTTTCACCTTTGCTCCAAAGCGAATATACGGCCAATCCTTTAATGAGCTTAACAGCATCTGCTTGGTCTTTTTCTTCAATGTTGGCGGTTATTTTCTGTAATATTATGTTTACCACTTTTACTACATCAAATACACGTTCTTGGTTTTTAATATTTGGATTGTTGGCTATAATGTCAAAAATACGGTCGAATGTAAAGAAGTATGGAAAATTTTTGTTGATTACATATTTAAGTTCGGTTTGTGCGAACTGAATTACGCCACGTTTTTCAAAGTACGGAAGTTCGTGAAACAGATTAAGTAATCCGGGTGTAAATGGAAACAATTCTATGTATTCATCTTGCCTATTGGCTACATCCTCAATCTTGTTGATAAATGGTTTGAGTTTATTGGCAATTTGCAGTTTTTGTTCGGCAGTTTTAGGAACAATTCGTTCAGCTATTACTTTTTTTACAGCTTCGCGTCGAATTGTGATGTTTTGAAACCGCTGGCTAATTCTATCTTCATCAGAAGCAATGTGAGCTAATTTTGGACTCGAATAAATATCTTCCTGCATAGATATTGCCAAGAGCATATCTTGGTCTTGACAAACTTGGGCTACTACGCGCAAAAATTGGAAGTCTTTCTTAATGTTTCGTGTAACTTTTGTTTGCAGAAAATCTGAAACTTCATCAGCTACAACGAATAATCCTTTGGATGGATCTTTTTCTTTCAGTTTCTCAATAATGTTTGCTAGATGTTCTTTCAGGTCGATTATCTCTTTTGTAAATACAGGAATTTCAATATCGTATTTTTCTTTTAATTGTTTTTCTAATTCTCTAAAAAAGAAATAAGACAAATCTACATCCACGGGTTGCAACTCAAATTGAACAGTAAAAAAACTTCTTTCTATTTTTTTTGATGCTTCCCGAACTGCTTTATTCTTGATGAAATCGCGCAATTGAGGATTTGTAATTACACTTACCAAAAAAGCAATCATATGAGATTTACCACTACCATAGTTACCTACTATTTTGACTGCTTTATGATTAGGCATTTGCAAGTTATCAAAGAAATCGACAATCTGACTTTCCAATCCTTCTGAAATAATAAAACTTGAAACAAGTTCTTTTTGGCTTTCTTCTTGTTTCAGATCCGTATCAATGTCTATAACATCTTTAATTACTGTGTAATTAAAAAGATTCCCTATTGCATTTTCGGAAAGTTCCGAAGTGGTTACATTAAATTCTGATTTCGGTTCAGCAACAATGCTTTTGTAATTCTCTTCAATATCGTTGATATTAATAATAAAAATATCATTTATATCTACATCATAATGCTCCTCCGAACCTGGCTGACCATAAGAAAGGCGGTTGCCAATCAGTTTCTCTTCTTCAAGAAAAATTACGGAAGTTTTGTTTCTTGAGTTATATTTGAATGAACCAATGGGTGATATTTTATTAAAAATATCGTTGTATAGGATACTTCCGTTAGTTAAAATTATTTTGTCGGGTTTTGACAAAAACCAATCTTTTATTCTTTTACCAATGTCGTGAACCGGTTCTTCTGAATTGAAAGCCTCATTGTATAATGGGGTTAATTCTTCTCCAACATTAATAACAGTGAAGTCTTTTTCTTTGAGGTAATGTATAATGTTTTCTCTTTTTTCTTTATTGTCTCCAACTATTGCCAACAGCTTAAATCGCAATTCATTAGCAATTGACAAACAAGTGTCGATATGTTTAAAATTTTTCATACGTAATTGAGCTTAATTGAAAGAGTATTAAATTGTTTGCAAAATTAATAAAAAAAGGGTGCAAGTCCACCTTTTTTCTTGAAACATAGAGTTTATATTTTGTTTGATAAAACATATTTGATTATCAATACAATTCTGAAAATTAAGGTTTCTCATTGGCTATCTTTGAGTTTATTTCATTTTCATATATTGTGTTGTTCAAACACATTAGGTTTGATGACAATTCTTTGATCTTATAGAGCATTCCTCTTTTTTCCTTTTCAGATATTTGACTTGCTTTGTATTACTGTTTAGTTTGATCAATAACGCTGTTTGCAAAACCGTGACCTTTGACATATTTTAAATAATTTATAAAAAACATTTTATCAACAAAACGAAAAGAGTGAACATTGTAAATGCTTATTTCGAATTGATTTTCAATTCCAATGCTTCTTTCTCTTTTTTCAATCGTTCCTCCTGCTCAATCAGTTTTGCCCGTTGCTTCACATTCACCTCAAACACCTCCACTTGTTTGCGGAGTTCTTTGATTTTCTGTTGATTCCGGTGAAAGTAAAAAATAGTGTCCATGGTTGCCAATTCTTCCTGTGTGGCGTGTCCTAGCATCTGGAAGTAACGGTATTTTAAATCGTTGTCGGAACACATTTCTTTCTCGGCTTTTAACGATGTAGCCCACAATGTTAAACCAAGAATGATTGACATAAATCCCAAAACAATAAGCATCGTGTTTATGGAAGTAGGCGAAAAATCGAACTGCCTTTTCTCTTTTCGGATAACTGTTTCTAACATACTCAATCTCTCGGACTGCGCTTTGTTTGAAACTTCAATAAATGTTTTTACTTGCCGGATTTCGCCAATGAGTTCATCGTTATCAATTTCAATGGTTTCTTTTGCTGGCTGTTTCCCGATGTTTTCAATCTGCAATTGTGTTCTGTCCAGTTTCTGGTTGATTTCTTCAAACATCATCAGGATGTTTTCGTTGGTTGCTGTTGTCATAATTGTAAATTGTTATTTATTTAAATATTTAGTTGAATAGTTATTTAATTATTTTGTTTTTGAATTTTTTAATCAAAAACGTATCCTACTTATCCTTACTTTGCTCATCCGGGCAAACTTTTTGGCTCTCATCCTTTTGATATAATCCGCAAGGGTAGCATCGTAATGCGGGCCGCTTGGCTGGAAAAAGGATGCGAACGTGCTTGCCAGAAATGAGAGCAACGCTTCCACACTGCCGATGGCTTCGTGCGTTAACGAC
>JAQVXN010000386.1 GCA_028709135.1 Bacteroidaceae bacterium
GTATACTCTGCCAGGGTGAACACAAGCTAAAGAGGATATAACACCATTATTCTGTGTTATTGTTCGGCATGGCATATCCCACTTAAGACGTCTATAGTGATTATGATGTGCCTTTACAGGAATGCCATCAGCTTTCTGCGGATAAAATTCTTCGTTGTAAATAGCAGATTTTCCAGTTGGTGTGTGCATCATCCATTCAACTTGTTTCCAAGAATGAGTCGGCGGGTAATGCCACTTAGAAACTGCAAGACCTGCTTTTCTTTTTTCTTCATATTGCGGAAATTTTGTTAGTGTTTCATTTATTCCTTCTCTTAAATAAGGATCAAGGGAAGGCAAATCTCCTATTGCTTCTTCTAGTGTTATTTCTTTCTGCTTCTCTGGAAATTCCCAAACATAAGGCAAGTCTTTTCGAACTAACAAGAATATATTGCGTTCTCTTAGTTGCGGAACACCATAATCCTTTGCCATTACGAGATCTTCCTTATTGAATTTATAATCATGACCCAGTTCTGACTTAATGTATTCGGGTATTAATACAATCTTGTCACCATACTGAATTTTAGTTTTAAGTTGCTTCGGGACATTTTCTAATAATACAAATTTGGGTTTAAGGCGTTTAATTACATCAATAGCATATGAAATAAGTTGATTTCTTGGATCAAATTCTAGTCTTAACCCTGCTTCACTCATTCCTTGACATGGGGGTGTAGCAATAATAAAGTTTACTTCTTGCTCTATAGATTCTTTTACAACCTTGTCTCTTACTGAATCATCAGTTATATCTCCGCAAATCATATTTGTGTTTTTATAGATATCTTGATAAAACTGTGCTCTATCTTTATCTATCTCATTTGCAATACGAATTTCTACTCCTAACTCTTCTAGATATGCCTCAGCAACACCTACGTTTGCAAAAAGAGAAAGACCTTTTATTTTTCCCATAGTTGGTCTCCTAATAATAAATTTTCAAAAACTTTTTTGACAAATAACGGAGGTATTCCTTCTCCAATAATCCTTCTTAAAAAGGCCTCTGATGTGTTTTCTGGCACAGGCCAATCTTCTGGAATGCTCATAATCTTCATAAGTTCATATAAAGTTAATGCCCTTGCATCAGAATAAATATCATCCCCATTTTCATCCGTATATTCTTTTCTTCCAGGATGAACGTTATCTTGAGAAGATATTTTTCTATTATCCATAGTTACTGTATAGGCAGGTGTATCCCAATTTTGACGTTTGTACGTATTACGGAAACCTTTAACTGCATCCCCATTCACTTTTACTGGATAATACACTGGATTATCAAAAGCTGTTTTCCCAGTAGGTGTATGTTGCATCGCCACAACCTGACGCTTTACATGATGGGGCGGGTTGTGCCATTTGGAAATTTGCAATGCACTTTCTTTACGTTCATAAAAATGTGGAAATATCTCCAAAAGTTCTTTCTCATCTACATCTGTAATAAAAGGATCCAATTTTGGTAGATGACCTATCGCATCTTCCATGGTATGCACTTTTTTGTCTTTTTCAGGGATTACCCACTCCTTGGCTTGCCCCTTTCGTGTCATCAAAACAATTGCCCGTTCTCTTGACTGCGGAACGGAATAATCTTTAGTATCGATAAGAAATTTATTAATTACATAGTCTTTCCCTAATTCCTTATCTAAAAGTTCAGGAATTAGAATTTCGTTTTCGCCAACTATAATTTTGGTATTAAAAAACATAGGGACATTTTCTATTAATGCGTACTTTGGTTTTATTTCCTTTATTGAATCTATTACCTGGCAAACCAGTCTATTTCGCTCATCATCAACGACCTTTTGGCCTACAGTACTCATTCCTTGACAGGGAGGGGTGGCCATAATAATATTCACACCTCTGTCTATAGATTCATCAACAATCTTTTTGAATATTTTCTCATTTGTAATATCACCGCAAATCATATGTGTCTCAGGGTAAATCTTAGAATATAAAATAGCTCGTCTTTCAATAAGTTCGTTAGCTATAACTACATTAACTCCTATCTTTTTCAAATAGGCTTCCGCAACACCAATATTGGCAAACAACGATAGCATATTCATTCCAGTTTCTCTTTTGTTATATGATGAATCATCCGAATTTACAAACTCAAAATACAATGTTACTGCTCTTTTTATTTGAGAGCGTACATCGCAAGAAAGCGCTTGGTAGGCTTCTGTTTGTTCCAAATGAAATTGATATACTGTATCATTGAACCATGGTAAGATATTGTCGGCTCTTTTAAATCTTGATGCATAATTACTTATTGTTTTAACGGAATAATCTTTATTATCTGTAAGCCATAGCTTAAAATTACTTAAATCAATCATGGTACAGCCTCATTTCATAAAATAAATAGTCTCATACCATGTTAACATATTCCGTTTATGGCGTCAAGTACTTGACGCCTTTTCTTGGTAAAATAAACTTTTATTTTTAAAGAGCTAATAATCATCGTGTCAACTCACCATTATTTTGCCAACCATCTTATCAACTCACCAAATCAATAACAGTATTGTCTTATGACTTTTTAAATTCACCAATCTTGGATAACTTCCCTCATAGTAAAAATCCGCGATTATCCTTCCGGCTTAGAACCAGACCTCAAATCACGGAAATCCTTTATTTACTTATCTTATTACATCCTTACTTATCTACCCTTGACATCAATACAACCGTCTCAACGTGCCTAGTTCAAGGAAACAAATCCACAATAAAAGAAACCCCCAGCCCCTCAGGTGCAAATCACCACCATCCTTTGCCACTGGTATTTCCGCTGGACAAGTTTGCAGACCGCCACATCCAGACCAACCTTTGCAAAAAGAAACCCCCAGCCCCTTAAGAGCTTGATTGCTCCCAAGGGTTGCTGGGGGTAAAGAAAAG
>JAQVXN010000387.1 GCA_028709135.1 Bacteroidaceae bacterium
TATAAATTCTGCTTCAATCCTACGTTGACGACAAATCTCTTTAACTTCATTCAGCATCTGATTACTTCAAATAAACAAGAACCTCTTTTCTGGCACATAATTATATCTCCGAACATGTGAAAACAAAGATCCGATTTTTTTATATAAAAGTGCATTCATAGCAAGAAAAAAGACAGCAGTTTTAATCGGTAAAGAGAGCATGAAGCCGTAATGTTTGTAATGTTTATCAAAAAAAATCAGCATCGCCTCATAAAAAACATATACATAGCGGTAGGAACTTTTTTCCGTACTTTCACCTTTATAATGCAAAATAGGCGTAGGCAGATAGTAATTTTGATAACCAGCCTTCTGAATCCGATAAGAAAGATCTATATCCTCACCGTACATAAAAAAATCTTCATCAAAACCACCCACTTTATTAAGCACCACATGTGGTACCATCATAAATGCCCCAGACACCACGTCTATAGCATTTTCTTTCCATTCATCCTGATATTGCATATAGTAACGCCCAAATACGCGCGATTGTGGAAACATTTTTGACAACCCCAATATTTTACACAACGATGTAAATGGGGTAGGCATACCACGACGTGACTCCGGCGCAAAAGCTCCATTTGGTTTTAGCATTCTAACTCCAAGCCCACCAGCATTTGGATGATGCTCCAAAAAGTCCAAACAGTCTGTTAGACAATTTTCTCCCACCATAGTGTCAGGATTAATAAAAAGAATATATTCCCCTGTACTCTCGCGCAAACCCAAATTGTTTGCCCGTCCAAAGCCAACGTTCTCCAAATTCTCTATCAACTTCAGTGTAGGAAAATTATCTTTTGGGAATATTTTTTTTAGATATTCAGGAGTCCCATCTGTAGAAGCATTATCCACCACAAAAACCTCTATATCTATGCCCTCTGCAGAGCGATACAAGGTTTCAAGACATTGCTGCAAGTAATACTTTACATTATAACTGACTATGATGACAGAGAGTTTCATTCTTTCTTCTCGTTTTCAGGTTCTCTCATCATTTGAAAGTTCTTTTCACTGGCATGGCAGAATAAACACCCAATCAACACGATCAAGCTGCAATAAAAACCGGTATCATCTGCTAGAAGAAAGGAAGCCAAAAAATCAAACAATAACGTAAAACCCAGAATCACATATCTAATAGCATTCCATTTTATATAAGCCCTCCTACCGGATTCTTCTTGAGTATTCAAAACCTGATTCCTAACTATTTTGAATTTAAATAATTTCAAACAACTATAAACTACGCTCAAACTCAGCACAACAACAATTGTATTGATAACATAACTAGCCATTGCGTTATCAGCCAGAAAACCAGCCCCACAATCCCAACCAATCAGATAAAACGTATTTACTATTACAGGTAATAAAATCAGCACTAAATAGCTCCATTCCAACTTCTTCATCTTTCTGTTTGATTAAATTTCTAATGATTTTGCTCTTTAAATGCTACACGATTCACAATAGATCGACCAAGCGTTACCTCATCAGCATATTCTAATGTATCTCCAATTGATACACCACGTGCAATAGTAGTTAGCGCAATATTTTGACCTTCCAAACGACGCGAAATATAAAAATTTGTCGTATCACCTTCCATGGTAGGACTCAAAGCCAAAATAACCTCATCCACATCTCCTGCCTTTACTCGTTCAACAAGCGAATTAATTTCAAGGTCTGATGGCCCGACACCTTCCATCGGGGAAATAATGCCACCAAGTACATGATAAAGCCCCTGATACTGCTGTGTATTCTCAATAGCCAATACATCCTGCACATTTTCAACCACACAGATTTTTCTGCGATCTCTTTTGGGATTGCCACAAATTTCACATTCGTCTGTATCCGAGAGATTGTGACAAGTTTTACAAAACTTTACATTGTTCCTAAAATCCAAAATAGATTGTGCAAACGTTTTTACTATTTCGCTGTCCTGTTTTAGCAAAAACAACACCAAACGTAGTGCCGTTTTGCGACCAACTCCTGGTAAACCAGAAAAAGCATCAACGGCACGCTCCAGTAATTGTGATGAAAACTGTTCGCTCATTTTTTTTATTTGCTTACAAAGATAGTGTAAATCGAACAAAACACAAAACGAAAGACAAAGTCTTTCAGTCTTACAATCTTGATGATGTTGCATACCTCTCAAAAATAATTTGATATCAACCAGGAACTTAGATTTCGTGAGTTTCTCAAACAGATTCTATTCATGGTCTTATCTGAATCACAGACAAAAAACTTTCATATCTGTATATTTTTCAGTATCTTTGCACAACAATCAATCCTAATTCTCTTATGATGACCATTCAAAGCGCAGAATTTGTTATAAGCAGCAGCACCGTTTCCAAGTGCCCGCAAACAGATAAACCAGAGTTTGCTTTCATAGGTCGGAGTAATGTAGGAAAAAGCAGTCTTATCAATATGCTTACGGGACGCACACGCCTTGCCATGACATCGCTAACTCCCGGTAAAACAATTCTCATTAACCACTTCCTTATTAATAAGGAATGGCATCTCGTTGATCTTCCCGGTTACGGCTATGCCAAACGAAGCAAAACCATGCAGGAAAAGTTTCAACACATGATAAATAATTACATTCTACATCGCGAAAACTTACTGAATCTGTTTCTGCTCATTGATGGCAACATTCCTCCACAACAAATTGATTTGGACTTCATCAACTATTTAGGTAAAAATCAAGTTCCTTTTACCCTCGTTTTTACAAAATGTGACAAATCGCGCAAAGGCAGCTTTCCAAAAAGTGTTCGCACTTTTCTCTCCAAATTGAATGAGACATGGGAAGAACTACCTCCTTACTTTTCTGTTAGTTCTCAAAAAGGCATCGGACGGGATGATTTACTCAATCACATAGAGGAA
>JAQVXN010000388.1 GCA_028709135.1 Bacteroidaceae bacterium
CGCTCTTTATTTGATGCAAGAATTAAGCAGACCAACGAAGTCCGCTCGTTTCTAAATCGTTACCTGTCGCGAAAATTCTTCTTGCAACTTGCTTATTCATAGCGCAAAAGACAAAATTCTATGTCTTAAGCAATGAAATGTAATGACTTTATAATGTACTCTATTTGTCTTTGTGTGCAGTGATGATTGTGTAGCTGTGGGCGTTAACTGTTATGGTGATATTACAATAATAGATATACCAGTTTTTACCCTTACGTTTGAAGTGAGCATCACTACTCATAATTATTTCGTGACAATATTTAACCACATCATCATTAGTAATCTGTAAGTTTCTTTTTATCCTGTCCACACCCATGCTCGTGGTGTGTATCTTATCAATATTGATTATTAAATTATTTTTCATAAAAAAAATAAACAAGGACCTGCTTTGTGTGCTTTAAGGCCGGCTCAACTGATGAAACTCTTCCTATACTCTTATGATTCTCTTACGATCAGCATTTCCATTGCACTAAAATCAATGATTTCCCCTTTCCCTGAATGAAAGGTAATTATTTTGTCATGTACCATTTCCGAAATTGCTCTTGACAACGATGGGCGTTCGACACCGAAATAACCGGCAAGTGAGGCAACGCTTCTATCCAATTCAAATGCTCCCTTCTTCTCACGTGCAAGCAGATAATATGCTACTTTTGCCTTAATTCCTTTCTGAGCAAAAATCTTCAATCTTTCGGAAATATGTTGCATCTGATTGGCATTAAAAGCCATAAAGCCTCGCATAAATCCAGAACACTTTGCCATTTGCTGTTCTATAGCTTCTTTTGAGATATAGATTACTTCACATTCTTCCAAAGCAATCACATCAACAGGAAAGCGGTTGTCATCGGCAAATAGAAATGCAGCAGCAAGAGGGAATGGTGCAGAAATATCACTCATTGGAAGCGTAAGTCCTGAGTTTGAAACTATTTCCGTTCGCACTTTTCCACGAATCAGCATAAAGAGCCGTGTTACTTTATCACCCTGATATGCGATATATTCATCACGCTTGAATAATTTTAAAGTGTGTGGGATGGTGCACTGCAATTTTTCAATTTCTTCTGCCGGCTTATCACGACAAAGTGTACAGAAAAATAACAAATCTTGTTTTTCCATTTTTTTTGTAAAAATAACTATTTTTTTCAATTAGTAACATTTGTTACGGAATATATAGTATATAGTGGAGACTTTTGTATAAAAAATAGTGACAGTCATGAAAAGAAAAATTATTTCAATAAACGAAAAGCTCCGCAATCTCAACTTACACATTGGCCTGTTCAGCTTCATCTTCTAAATCCTGAATCAGGTTTTTTTAACAAGGAGGATGTAGTTCTGGCTGCAGATTGCACTGCATACGCTTACGGCGATTTTCATAACAGATTTTTAAGAGGTAAAAAATTGGCCATTGCCTGTCCGAAATTGGATAGCAATAAGGAAATATATCTCGAAAAAATAGTTAAAATGATAGATGTAGCTCATATAAACACACTTACCGTTGTTATGATGGAAGTACCCTGTTGTGGTGGATTAATGCAGATAGCAAAAATGGCTGCCGACAAAGCAACAAGGAAAGTACCTGTGAAACAAATTATAATTGGACTTCAGGGAGAGATAAGGAATGAAACTTGGGTTTAACCATTAATTTATAATATTATGAATATGTTTTGTTATCAATGTCAGGAAGCAGCCGGAGGAAAAGGTTGCACTGTAAAAGGTGTTTGTGGCAAAGAGCCTCAAACAGCGTCATCAATGGATTCCCTGCTATATATCGTTCGCGGTATAGCGATTGTAAACAATGCCCTCCGCCAAAAAGGTAATGCAGACATCAATTCAAGCAGATTTATTCTTGATGCGTTATTCTGCACCATTACCAACGCCAATTTTGATAAGAATTCTATCGGAGAAAGAATAAGAAAAGGGGTTGAGATTCGTAACGAACTTATCGGAAAGGCTGAAAAGAGAGAAATTATTTTACCTGATGCCGATGAGTTGCTTAATGCTCCTAATTTGCCGGTGGGTGTATTAGCTGAAGAAAATGAGGATCTGCGTTCGCTGAAACAGTTGGTTCTTTATGGTGTAAAAGGAGCAGCTGCATACGCAGAACACGCACTCAATCTTGGGTTTGAAGATGTTTCTATTTATGAAGGTATTGAAACAGCTCTTTCCGAAATATCTCGCCATGATATTGTGGCTGATGAATTGGTAAGCCTTGTCTTGACTGTCGGACAACTTGGTGTAAAAACTATGGGTCTGCTTGACAATGCCAACACATCTACTTATGGAAACCCGGAAATTACGAAAGTAAATATTGGTGTGCGCAACAATCCTGCTATTCTTATATCTGGGCACGACTTACGCGATATGCAAGATTTGTTGGAGCAGACAGAAGGAACGGGAGTAGATATCTATACTCATAGCGAGATGTTGCCCGCTCATTACTATCCTGCATTCAAAAAATATTCTCATTTTGCCGGTAATTATGGAAGTTCATGGTGGAAACAAACCGAAGATTTTGAATCATTTAATGGTCCTATTCTTTTTACGACGAACTGCATTGTGCCTCCTCGCCCTAATGCAACATATCGTGATAGAGTATATACCACTGGGTCATCCGGATTTCCGGGATTTCCTCATATTGCAAATAGAGAACAGGGAAAATCAAAGGATTTTTCGGCCATCATAGAGCATGCCAAGCGCTGTGCACCACCACAAGAGATTGAAAAAGGCGAAATTGTGGGTGGATTTGCCCATACACAATTCTTAGCCCTTGCAGATAAGGTGGTTGATGCTGTAAAGTCCGGTGCTATTCGTAAGTTTGTGGTTATGGCGGGCTGTGACGGACGTATGAAGAGTCGCAGTTATT
>JAQVXN010000389.1 GCA_028709135.1 Bacteroidaceae bacterium
AAAACGCCAACGAACACTTTATTTATGCTTTTCGTATAAATAAAGCGGCGAATGTTTACTGGGCTTTCCCGGAAGTATCCAATGCTGCAAAAATTAAAGTACATGTTCAATGCGGATCGGATGTCGATCCTGGTGAATTTACACTGCAAAAAAATACAAGTACGGTTGAAGGCGTAGAAACTTGGGAAGAGTTTAATCCGGTTATTAAATTTACCGTACCTGGTCATGCAAACCTTACAACCGATGTTGTTATTGAAAAAGAACTAAACATCACGACCCCGGTCAAGCTTAGATTTCTTAGTTTGGGTACTGTTACGAAGAATGTCCATCTCTATGCTGTGACCATTTCAAAAACGACAAGTTCCGGCATCAGTCAAAATACGATGGATGGAATAACGGTAAATTTTATCGGACGCTCTTTGCAGGTTGCGAACGGAGGTATGGACGTTCAAGCATCCATTTATAATTTATCCGGAGTACACATTGGCAATATCCAAAGAGGAGAGCCTTTTAATCTGCCTGTTGCCGGTTCTTACATTCTTCGGATTAAGACGGCAGAAGGAATTGTTACAAAGAAAATTGTCGCCTTGTAGTTAAAGAGCTGAACGAAAACTACGTTGACTTTATTAAGAAATATAACAACCAGATGAGAAACAAAAGAACGATTACCTTTTATTTAACAGGAGCAATGGGTTTTATTGCTGCTGCTCCGATCATTTCCGCAAGAGCGGACAGTCGTGATTTGTCAAAACGGATGCCGGACATTGTGTTGATCGTAGCGGATGATTTAGGTTACGGGGATCTGGGTTGTAATGGTGCTGCCAGGATCTCCACCCCGTCCATTGATAAGATTGCCTCTGAAGGAATGAATTTTATCAATGCCTATGCTTCTTCTTCAATGAGTTCGCCATCGCGCTATTGTCTGATGACTGGCCGTTACTCCTGGCGAACTCGTTTGAAGAGCGGCGTTTTAATGTATTATGACACACCATTGATTGAGCCGGGTCAGACCACTTTGGCTTCCATGCTCAAAAGAAACGGTTATCACACCGTACACGTCGGGAAATGGCACCTTGGTTTTGACTGGGTGCTCAAAGACAGTACAGTCAGAAAAGGGAAAAAAGACTTCGCAGATTTTACCAAGCCAGCCAAAGGAGGGCCTATTGAACGGGGGTTTGATTATTTCTATGGTATGAATGGTTCCAACAACATGCTGCCGCACGCCTATATGGAGAATGATAAAGTACTGGGAGAACTGACGGAAACAGAAAAAGCCTACGACCTTTATGGCTTTGGCGTGAGAACTCCCGAGTGGGAAATCGAGCATGTCAATGAAGTGCTCACGCACAAAGCGACAAATATGATTGACGACCATTTTGAACACCACAAAGAAAAGCCGTTGTTTCTGTATTTTGCGACAAGCGCCATTCATCAGCCGTGTTTGCCGACTTTCACCAAAGGCAAGAGCCGTGCCGGCATGAGGGGCGATATGGTCCAGGAGCTTGATTGGACAGTTGGTGAAATTGTGAAAGCTTTGAAGAAAAACAAGGCGTATGACCATACGGTCTTAATTTTTACCTCGGACAACGGCCCAAAGCCCGGTGATTCTTATTATTGGATAAAAAGATACAAAGAAATGGAGGGTTATGTGGATTACCACGAAGATTACTACGATCAATATTTGCCCGAATATTCGGTGGATAAAGGGGACGCGTTTGCAAGAGCCGGCTGGCTCACCTACGGACACCGTGCTTCCGGTGATTATCTCGGATTTAAGGCGGATGCCTGGGACGGTGGCTTCAGGGTGCCATTCCTTGTATGCTGGAATAAAAAGGTGAAGGCTGGAACGGTGAGCAAAAACAGGATTTGCGAAGGTGACGTTTTCGCTACGATAGCCGAATTGGTCGGGGATAAGTTAAAGCCATCCGAAGCAGAAGACAGTTATAGCTTTTTGCCAAATTTAACAGGTAAGTCTTCTGCGCAGATCCGGAAATCAATGGTCCTCTCTGCCGCTGGAACAGGTGCATTTGTTGTAATTAAAGAAGGATGGAAATATATCGAAGGTGCTGAAAGCGGAGGAAGTACTTTTTATCAGAATGGTCCTTTTATGCAGGATTTTCAGTTATATAACCTGAAAGAAGACCCTTTCGAAAAACACAACTTGTATAAATCTATGCCCATGAAGGTGGCAGAGCTGAAGGCTGAAATAGGGCGTGTAGAAAAACACTTGGTTCGTGAAGCGGATTGACGGATGAATTTTTATTGATATTAGAATTGATAAACAAAAAAGCTATGAAAATACAAATGAACAGTGATTTTTTCTCCCGGTTGTCTATGTCCGGATCTGTTGGCCTGGCTCTTGTCGCCTCTTCGTCGTATGCAGGAGCGCAAGTAAATAAACAAAAACAGGCACCAAATATTGTCGTGATTCTGGCGGACGATTTAGGATATGGCGATTTGAGCTGCAACGGTGCAAAAAAAATATCAACTCCGGCAATAGACCAAATGGCATCCGAAGGTGTGAACTTTAAAAATGCCTATGCGTCATCATCCATGAGTTCTCCCTCAAGGTATGGCCTTATGACGGGTCGCTATTCGTGGCGTTCCCGCCTCAAAAAAGGCGTGCTGACTCCATTTGATAAACCGCTGTTAGAGCCGGATCGTTTAACGCTCGGCTCCATGTTGAGAAAACATGGATATCATACTACTTATGTGGGTAAATGGCATTTGGGTTTTAATTGGGCACTTAAATCAAATGCTCCTTCTGATCCTGACAACGAAGTTTTCAATACCTGGTCTGAAAAAGCCCAGGAGTTCATCGATTTTTCAAAACCGGTAACGGGTGGTCCGACAGAAAGAGGTTTTGATTATTTCTATGGCACTTCTGCCTCCAA
>JAQVXN010000031.1 GCA_028709135.1 Bacteroidaceae bacterium
TCGGTATCGTCCCCAATTCACTTTCAACAAACTCTCCATCCTTAAAAGATTCAAAATCAACGAACCACGATTTGAAAATTGCCTGTGCCTGTGCTTCTAAATTATCATTTATAGCTTTGTTTAATTTAATTTTTTCATCAATACTTGATAAAATATTAACTAATAAGTCTTGTTGTTCTCTTGGAGGAATTTCTATTTTAAGTTGAGAGAATGTTTGTGCGTTAATATTTCCACGAGTTCCACCTGTATCGAATGACTTAACCCAATTTTTATAAATTGTAGATTGAACATAGTATTTGATATATTTAGGATTGACTTTAGAATTATCCAAACTGAATTTTATTAAAAATCCGGCATAAACAAGCTCCCCATCAGCTTTGTCATAGAAGTAGTTTCGACCGGTACTGTTTCCTGTCCGAGCAAATACAATATCGTTAGGTTGCAATATGTATTTATTCGCTTCAGGATCATCTACAGATTTCAAGTCGGATTTATTTAATGTTCCATCATCATTGATATCTGAAATTCTCAAATAGGTGTGTTTGTCTGCAGAATAATCAACAGCAGAAGCACCTATTCCATAAAAACCTTTATTGCCTTTGGATAGTTCGCCCAATGTCTTAGTAGTCCAACCTTCTTTCATCTTTCAATTAATATATTTTCTATGTGCTATTTTTACATTATTTTGATTTACCATTGCATAATGTAGCGTAGTGTCTATTTTTACGTGTCCCAAAAGTTTTTGTACTTGTTCAATGGGCATCCCTTTGTCTATTGCCATTGTAGCCAGTGTTCGCCGGAACTTATGCGGATGAACCTTGGCAATATTCACTTTTTTTCCTAATTTTCTTAATCGTACTTCCACGCCAGCAATGTTTAACCGATTGTGTGGTTTTGCCAACGACACAAAAAGGGCAGGATTGTTATCCGTTCTGCTTTCTAAATATTTTTTCAAGTGTATTTTTGTTCGTGCGTTGAAATACACTTCTCGTTCTTTATTCCCTTTGCCAAAAACCACACATTCCCGTTCGTGGAAATCAACATCTGCTATATTAATTTTTACGAGTTCTCCAACACGTATTCCCGTGGATGCCAGCAAGTCAATCAGTGCTAAATCCCGAATTTCATCACAATTATCCCGAAGTATTTCCAAGTTTTCATCGCTTAAAACTTCTTTTACCAATTTACTTGTTTTTACCTTGTGAATGCGTCTGACAGGACTTTTTACGATATAATCCTCATCTTCAAGCCAAGAGAAGAAGCTCGAAAAAATTCTTCGGATATTATCAATAGTAACTTTGCTCGAATTTTTCTTTGCCTGATGATTTGCCAAATAAAACCGCAAGTCATTGGTCGTTATTTCTTTGATATCTTTGGGTAATTCCTTAAATAACAATTCAATAGTAGCTTGATAATATTTCAATGTTTTCTCAGAACAGCCTTCCACTTGTTTCGATGATAGAAAGAGCTGTAAGAGTTTTGTGTTTGTAATCAGGTGCTTATCTGCATTTTCAGCAAAACTGCAATTAATGTTGATAAAACTTTTCTTTAAAACAGTTTCAAGTTTCTCTAATTGTTCTGTATTCAGAACAGATGCCATTTCTTTTTGGATTTTATCCATTATTTGTTCTTTCATTGTTGTACGTTTTTTAGTTATAAAAAGAAATACAACAATTTTAGGGCATTTCTGCAAAAGTAAAAATTTTAAGACAGATAAATGATAATTTAGAAGCACAGGCACAGGCAATTTTCAAATCGTGGTTCGTTGATTTTGAATCTTTTAAGGATGGAGAGTTTGTTGAAAGTGAATTGGGGACGATACCGAAAGGATGGAAGGTTGGAGACCTAAAAAAAATAGCTGATATTACAATGGGGCAGTCTCCAAGTGGTGATAGTTATAATGAATTAGGAGATGGTATGGTCTTTTATCAAGGACGTGCCGAGTTTGGAGACAGATTTCCTACAAGAAGATTGTTTACAACAAGTCCAAATAGAATTGCTGAGGAAAATTCTGTTTTATTTAGTGTAAGAGCACCAGTCGGTGATTTGAATATTGCTACCGAGAAATGTTGTATAGGTAGAGGATTGGCAAGCATCAAAGCAAAAGAAAATAATAATGCTTTTGTTTTTTACACAATGAAGTCATTATATAAAATTTTCGATATTTTTAATTCAGAAGGCACAGTATTTGGTTCTATTAATAGAAATGACTTGTCTCAATTGCAAATTTTAATTCCACCTAATGAGCAAATTAGGTCATTTGAAAATATTGCAAGTCAATTTGACTATCAGATATTAAATAACTTTAATCAAAATCAAAGTTTAATCCAACTTCGTGACACACTTCTCCCCAAATTAATGTCCGGAGAAATTTCGGTGGATGAAATTGAAATTTAGTTCGCTAAATTATCATTTATCTGCTGGTTAAGTTCAATTTTATCATCAAGGGCGGAAAGAATAGATGCGATTTTGAGTTGGGTTTCAAGAGGAGGTAAAGATATTTCAAGATTTTGTAAAACATCATTTTGAACCCTCTGCCTTCCGGTAGTTCCAATCATTGATTTTATCGCGACTTCTCTAAAAAATGGACTTATCGCAAGATAATATATAAACATTTTATCAGAAAAACCTTTTTTTTCTCTTAATACAATAAATTCTGTAGAGCCAAAACCCACTTCTTCTTCATCAAGAATTGAAACATACGCAGTTTTACCATTTTCAAGACAGGGGGTTATACGAGCTAAAAGTGTATCTCCGTTACGAAACTTAGTTCCCCCAGTAAAAAGAGCCAATTCGTATTCATTAATAGAGCGAGTGAATGGATTTAGCTTATCCATAGATACTTTTTTTGCATATAAACCTTGTTTTAGTTTCTCTGCTGGATTAAAGTTAATAACATCCCCCAATTTCACTTTCTTCCATCCGCTATTTTTCATTTTCATCGTATATTGGTGTTCCATATAATCCATCCCCTAAAATAGTACAGACATCTTTTAATTTACATTCTTTCCACTCTTTCATAGCACGCATCAATCATTTTGTTCATAATAATACGAATAGTCAATACCTTTCATAAACATTTCCCGGTCGTTAATCTTATCAGTTAATGCAGGTTTCACTAATACCTTGATATACTGGCTATCAGCGACACTCTCACGCATAGCGTTCAAATAATCGTTCTTATCAATCTGACTCCAATCAACACATCGTTTAAGCGAACGTTTCAGCATCAAGTCAAGCCAAATGCGGGTGCTTCGACCGTTACCCTCCATGAAAGGATGCGCCACATTCATTTCAATATATTTATCCATAATCTCATCGAAAGTAGTCTCGGGCATTTGCTCGATGGTTTGCAATGTATCGGGAAAGTGCATACAGTTAGCAAAGGTAAAGCCACCCTTTGAAATGTTCTTCGTGCGAATCTGTCCTGCAAAGTCGTAAAGACCACCAAAGATATAGGCATGAATCTGCTGTAAACATTGTAGGCTGCCAGGTTCAAGACTTTGCAGCAAACCACTTTCATATAGTTGGTATGCCTTTTTTCGGCTCTGCCCATCTAACGTATTATCGCTATATGTAAACCAGTCAAGAAATTCATTGGCTCGATTGTTGGGATAATGTTTTGCCAACAATGCCACGCCCTCACTATCAAGAACATCTGCAACACGCAACTTTCCATCAGGTGCCTTAAATTTGAAGCCGTGAGTGGCACTCACGGGTTCAATACCTTCCTGTTTCAACTTACGTTTTAGCCAACGCCAATAGTTACCTGCTTTTGTGTAGTCGGGCTCGTTGTTAATGGCTCGTACAATATCTGTAGCAGAGAACCACCAACAGTTATTCTCTTCATCCCATACGGCACGTACTTCACGGTCGTTGAAGAAGCGGATGGATATTTTATGTTGTTCGTCTTTCTCAAATTTCATATCCAATCCCTTTCAATTGTTTTTTTATCTCGTTTTCCAATTCGTGTGATTTGGCAAAAAGTTCAGAAAGTTCAGATGTAAGACGTTGCATTTTCTCATCGAAAGGCTCGCCATCATCTTCCTGTTCCGCAATTCCCACGTAACGTCCCGGCGTAAGGATAAAGTCTTGTTTTTCGATTTCGGCAGTCGCCACCGTTGCACAAAATCCTTTTTCGTCTTCCAAAGTGCCGTTTTCAAAGGCGGTAAACGTATCAGCTATGCGGCCAATATCATCATCTGTCAACTCGCGCAATTTACGGGTAACCATCGTACCCATATTGCGGGCATCGATAAACAGCGTTTTTCCTTTCTGCTTTTTATCTCTGGTCAGGAACCACAATGAAACGGGAATTTGTGTGGTATAAAACAGTTGAGACGGCATAGCAACAATACCTTCTACTAAATCGGCTTCCACAATTGCACGGCGGATATTCCCTTCGCCACCGGTTTGCGATGAAAGCGAACCGTTTGCCAGTACCAAACCGATTTTTCCTTGCGGAGCCAAGTGGTGTATCATATGTTGCATCCAGGCGAAGTTGGCATTGCCTGCAGGCGGAGTGCCATATTTCCACCGAACATCTTCTGCAAGTCTGTCGGCACCCCAGTCAGAAAGATTGAAAGGTGGATTTGCTAAGATAAAATCTGCTTTCAACGTTGGGTGGCAATCATTGAAAAACGTGTCGGCATTATAGCTCCCCAAATTGGCTTCAATACCGTGGATTGCCAAATTCATTTGTGCCATTTTCCACGTAGTAGGATTGCTGTCTTGCCCATAAACAGAAATATCGTCAATTCTTCCCTGATGATTTTCGATAAATTTGGCAGACTGTACAAACATACCACCGCTTCCACAAGCAGGGTCATATACACGACCAGAGTATGGCTTCAGCACTTTCACCAGTGTTTTAACGACACAGGCTGGTGTGTAAAATTCACCGGCCAATTTTCCCTCGGCTTCGGCAAATTTCGACAAACAATATTCATACGTTCTGCCCAAAATATCCTTGCTTTCACCGTGTTCTTTCATCTGAATGTTGGTGAATAAGTCCACCACATCACCCAAACGCCTTTTGTCCAATTCCGGACGAGCAAAGTTTTTAGGCAATATGTTTTTCAGACGTGTATTCTCTTTTTCAATCAGACGCATCGCATCATCAATCGCCGTACCAATTTCCGGCGAGTGCGCCTTCTCTGCAATGACACTCCAGCGGGCTTGCAAGGGTACAAAAAAGATGTTTTCGTGACGATATTCATCTATATCTTCTTCAAAACCTTCGCCTTCATCTACAAGTTGTTGGTATTTTTCTTCAAACTTATCGGAAATAAATTTCAAGAAAATCAATCCTAAAACTACAGATTTATATTCGGACGCATCCAAATTACCACGAAGCAGGTCTGCTGCTTTCCATATTTCTTTCTCAAAACCGATGTCGGCTGTATGTTTTTTTGCCATAAATTATTTTTTTTACAAATCTACGAATTTTAACTGATAAAAAAACTTTGTAAAAAATTGATATTAAAATTTCGACCTTCATTTATTGGAGTGAAATTTTTCATCCAGTGCATCTTTCTCCCTTTTCAGCCTCTCCTCCTGCTCAATAATCATAGCCCTTTGCTTTATATTATATTCAAAAGTTTCCACTTGCTTGCGAAGTTCTTTGATTTTTCTGCTGTTTCGATGAAAATAGAAAACCGTATCCAGTGTAGCCATTTCTTCCTGGGTGGCGTGTCCGATCATTTGGATGTAGCGATATTTCAAATCGTTATCGGAGTACATTTCGTTCTCGGCTTTTAACGACGAAACCCACAATGTTAATGCGAGGATAATTGCCATAAATCCCAACACAATAAGCATCGTATTGATGGATGTAGGCGAAAAGTCGAATCGCCTTTTCTCTTTTCGGACAACCGCCTCTAACTCGCTCAATCTTTCGGATTGCTCGTTATTTAAAACTTCGATAAAGGTTTTCACTTGCCTGATTTCGTCAATTAGTTCATCGTTGTCAAGTTCAATAGTTTCATTTGATGGTTCTTTCCCTATTTTCTCAATCTGCATATTGGTCTTGTCCAACTTCTGGTTGATTTCTTCAAACATCATCAGGATGTTTTCGTTGTCTGTTGTAGCCATGATAGTTTATTTTTAAAGTTTGTCTGTTGGTTTTATCGTATTCTGTGGATTCTGATTTTATTTTTGGCCGCCCATTTTCTTGCCTTTAACGCTTGGATGTATTCGGCAAGTGTAGCGTCGTAATGCGAACTGCTGGGCGTTGTAAATATGCTGAGTTGGGCAATGAGTGATGTGAGTGTTTGCACTGCATTCTCTGCTAAGCCGGCTTGCTGTGTTTGCTGTTCTGCTTCGCGAAGGGTTTTTAGAGCATTGTCTTTTATTTCCCGATCGATTTTCGAGTAACTACACTCTCTGTCCACTTTGGAGCCGTTGATTTTAATACCGTTTTTCTCGAAGAAGATCCCTTGAATTTTATCGGTTTTACTCGCTGTTTTGAACTGAAAGGTAATCCCATCTTTCCTTAACTGCTTTTCCAAATCACTCCACGTTTTACTTTTGGGGATTGCTCCCTTTAAAGCATCATAAATCTCGTATTTGGTTTTGTCGTATCCGATAAGTCGTTCCCTGTTCACGTTCTCTTTTCCCTGTGCGATATATAAACCGTGCTTTTCGGTCAGTTCTCTGCATATCTTGGCACTCCTGTATTTCTCGTTTTTATCCGAAATCAGTTTCCCGTCATTATCAATACGATTAATGCAAAGATGAATATGCGGATGTTCTCTGTCGTGATGCCGTACAATTAGGTATTGGGTGTTTTTTATATTCATCTTTTGCAGATATGCCTCAGCTATCTTTACCATCTTTTCGTTGGAGAGTTTGTCTTTATCTTTTTCCGAAAAATTAAGCGAAATATGCCAAACGGGTCTCTTTATGTTTGGATTCATAGATGCCTGCATCTCGAAGCTTTTTGCCGTGAGTTCTTTCGGTTCTATGCGCACACCTTCTGCTTTTAGAATTTCAGCTTTCTCTTCTTTACTCAACATATAACCAACAGCGCCTGAGAAACTGCTTCCTTTTACAATTTTTGCCGTCATAGCTTTATCCGTTTTAAAAGTTCATCCAAATCGTTTAGCAGTTTCTTTGCTGTAAGTTCAACATACCACACGCCTTGCACGTGTGCTAATTTTACAAGCTGGTTCAGGTTATTTGCCATTCCGGTTAATTGTCGGAAAATCTCGTTTTGTTCCTTTGAAAATCGCTGTTTGATTTCACTCGAAAAAATCAGTTCTCGAAAAAATTCGCAACGGTTCTTTCCTGCCATTTTCGACTTGCTTTTGAGTTGCAAATATTCGCTTGTGTTCAGTTTTAAGGATAGCCGGTACTTACGTTTTTCGGCTAAACTTTTGGCGGGACGTCCGCCTTTTCTGGAGGAATTATTTAGTACCATTTTAATGTCTGTTTATAGGTTATTTGTTAGACCAGCGGGATGAAAAACAATGTTTCGGGCAGTCCGAAACACAAACTTGCTTACTTAGAAATATGAAGTTTTATCCCATTGAATAATTTGCTGTTTTTCATCGCCTCAATCCTCTCTTTTTATTGATTTTCGGCAAAGTTTTTTGCTGATTTTTCTCCATTTTCTTCCCGCACAAATAATCGTTCACATCTTTAAATTCCGCATATCTTTTTGAAATATCCACAACTGGTAAATTTAATTTTTGCAGTTTTTGCAATGCTTCTTTTCCTCCTTCGTCGTTATCCAGATAGGCATAGATTTGTGTATGTTTCGATAAAAAAGGAATGGCTTTTTCAAGGTTTCCGGTACCATTAAGTACCACCGCAGATTCCGTTGGAAGGTTTTTTTCTTTCATCGGATAGAGTGTGAAATAACTCAGAAAATCCATGAACCCTTCAAACAGGTTACATGTTAGTGTGCCACGATCAAACGTGGTAATTGTTTTGGGGGGAAACAGCCTTTGAAATGAGCGTTACGTAGCTCAAAACCTCCTTTGTCGTTTTTAAATCCAATAGCGTAGTAAACTCTTCCTTTTACACTGTAATATACCGTTGAAAGATATTTCGATAGTTCGAGAGGGATGGCTCTTTCATGTAACAGATAGTTTTCGAGGTGGAGCGGAAGAAATTGTTCGACGCGGATCAAATTCATCCGCTCTGCCGATTCCGATTCGGAAGGAAAAGCGGTCTTGACAACTATAGGCAAGTCGGCTTTTTCTTCCAATAGTTTAATAGCCTCCATATCGGAACAGTTCCTCATTTTCATAACCAAATCGATGATGCTTCCTCCTTCATGGGTCCCGAAGTCTCTCCAGAGGTTCTTACGGTAGTCTACTTTAAAGCTCGGATGCCCTTCGTTACGATACGGACTGAGGTACATTCCGTAACCGGAATATTCTTTAACTGGATGGATTCCTTGTTCGGCTAAATAGCCTTTGATAGATAGGTCTTTAATGTTGTTTGTTTCCATAATTTGTTTGTTTTTTAATTATTTTCTAAGTTTTCGGGGTTTATCTTACTACATCTCTATTATTTTGTAAGTGTTTGACAGTGAAAGAAAAAAGAGTAGAAGCATCTTTTATGGTAGTAACTACTACAACTGCCTTGAAAAGTAGTATGTAGTAAAATGGTAGTAACATTGTTTTTTTTGAGTTACTACGGTGTAATCTTTTTTCTTTCACTGTATTATCTCCTTTTGTAGTAAGGTAGTAACTACATTTCATTGTGTAATGATGGTATAAATGGATTGGGTGATATTTTACGGATATGGTATGCATACATCGGATTACCCCCAACACGCTTTGATTTCCTTTCAAATCCGGCTTTTCGCAAAGCTTCGCCCATCCGTTTTTCCTGTAAATTTAATGTGGTGTAAGCGCGTAAATAATCGAGAATATCGGAAGTAGTAAAATAGCTTTCACACGTTTCTTCGGGTTTCTCAAAACCTTTCAATAACAGTTCGTATTCTATTGTCTGCACGTGAAAAGCTTCGCTCTCCCGATGTAGTTCGGCAATTTCCGCTTCATCGAACCAATACCGATAACCTTTTTTCCAAAACCACACGGTTTCGGAAAAGACTTTATCCATATCAATCCGTTTGGCGGTTTCAATGTCGATATTTTCAACTTCAAAAGGAAGGAAACGGCGACTGCCGGTCGGGTCTGTCAGAAAATCGTTACCGTTGACCGATGCCATAAAACTTGCCAGATGGGGATATTCTTCAATATACACATCGTAAGGACGGCGATACTTGACTCGTGGAGTGGTAATAAGATTTTTCAGCTCGTTTTCGTCCCGCTTGTTCAATGCTTTCAGCTGATCGTCGATGTTGATGAAAAGATATTCGGCAATGAGTGTTTGGATATCCTTGCTTTGCGGATCTATTTTCCCGGTAAACAAATAGCTTTTCAAACTTGAAGGGCAAAGCAAATCCAGAAACGTGGTTTTGAATTTGCCTTGTTCGCCTGTAAGAACTAAACAGGAATGATTGCGGCATTGAAAATCATCCATCGCGTTTGCCACTACAGCTATAAGCCACTTCAAGAGATACTGCCGCCATTTCTCGGGATTACGAACGGTTACGCATTCCGCCAACCGGACAATTTCCGAAGACTGGTTTTCGTCCCATTTCGGCAGGGAATGAAAATATTCTTGCACGGGATTTATTTTCGGGCAAAAATCGCTCTCCAAAATGGCTCGGATATTTTCTGCGGAAGTAGTAATCCCTTGCGAAGCATCCAGTAAACGGCGCATCGAGTTGATATCGAACTTGGTGAGTGGAGAATACATTTCGTCCGTTACAGATGGACGAAATTCGGTTCGGCTTTTTACCGTATTGAAGCGGAATTGGTATTTCTCTCTCAAAAAGGATTCGATGCGTTCGTTTTTGGAGCGCTTGCCTGAATTTTGATTGGTTGCTTTTGCTTTCATCGACACCATTCTTAATAACGGGCATTTGCACGCCGTTTACCATTTACAAAGTTTGTGGCGTCAAGGGCAATTTCTTCTACGGTTTTCTTCCGCCCGTTTTCAATCCATGTGAGCAATTCATCCTCGAAAAAGTACAATTTCTTGCCATTTTTATAGCAAGGTATCAATCTCTTTCGCACGAGTGCATACACGGTTGGCTTGGCTTTCCCTATAAGTTTACACGCATCGTCAATCCCAATCGGTACTCGTTTTGTGCTGACAGCAGGTAATTGCGTTTTCTCAACTAATTGCTTGATTTCTGCCACTTCGCCAATCAGATGTGCTACGGCGTTCGGCAAGTTGTTAAAGGAAATTTCATTTTTATCCATAATGATTGTTTTTAATGATTACGGAGCAAATGAAACAAGTGATTTAGCTGTGATTAATAACACTTACAAAAACACAGTGAAAAACACTTGGATTAGTGAAAATTCTGATTGTTTGTGATTTGTGTTGATAAAATAAGTGGAAACATTGATTGAGTTGAGGAGATGTTGTATCTTTGGTGGGTAGAATTTATTGCGTGATATTTGCCTATTTGGATGGATATGCGAAATGGGATTGCGGTTACTTAAGAGTTACCTTAAAACAAAATAAACCTATTGTCATACAGAATTAATGAGTAAAATAGCTGAAATAGAAGGAAAATTAAAGACAATAAATGGAGATGTCTTTCATCGCTTGTGCGACCATCTATTGAAATATAAATTCAATCCGAATTCAATAAATTCAACAGGAAGTGTAATAGGAAAAGATAAATCAAAACAAGGAGCACCTGATTGTTTTTTCTATGGAGAAAAAGGCAACTTAATTTTTTCTGAATATACTACACTTGAAAAAATAGGGAAAGGACAATCATTTTTCACAAAACTTCAAAACGACATTAAGCATTGTTTTAATGAAAGCATAACCAAAATAGCCAATAAAGACATTAAAAATGTAGTATTGTGCCACACATCAAAACTTGAAGTATGTGAAGTGGAAGAACTTCAAAAGTTATGTAAAAACTACAATCGAAATTGCACATTAAATGAATATGGAATAAACTACATCGCTCAATCAATTCTAGATTATCCACAATTAGGTGAATACATTGGAGTAAAAGGAAGTACTAAACAAATTCAAATTCCATCCGACTTCGTAGAGAGTTATGAAAAGAATAAACTTTCAACTCCACTAAGCAATGAGTTTATAGGAAGGAAAAATGAAATCGAAAAAGGATTAGATTTACTTCAAAATAATAATTTAATTTTAGTTTACGGTGATGCGGGCACTGGTAAAACAAAATATTGCTTAGAATTATGCAGACAATTTGCTCTGTGTTTTGACAGTGCAGAAATTAGATGTATTAACAACAAAGGGCTAGAGCTATGGGATGACCTACAAAATGAATTAATTAAGGACAAGAACTACATATTACTTGTTGACGATGCAAATAGGATGTCTAAGAACTTTGAATGGACACTAAATCTACTTGAGTCAAATGAAAAAATAAAAATTATTTCTACGGTTAGAAGTTACGCTTTGAGTCGTATTGAAGAAATTTCTGCAAAATATAAATATGAAAAGATTTTAATCGAAAAATTCTCTGATGACGATATTAAAGAAATACTAAAATCTAAAGATTTTAAGATTACAGACCCTAATGTTATTGACAGAATAATTCAGCTATCAAAAGGTAATGCAAGAATAGCGATTATGTCAGCCCGTTATTTTCAGCAAATGGGCAACAATATATTTTCACTAAATGATGCATCAACCGTATATGAAGAATACTTCTCCCCTATCTTTAAAGATATTGAAATTTTATCCGATGAAAAGGCTTTAAGCGTACTTGCATTAATATCATTCTTTGGTAAAATTGATGTTGATGACAGAAAACTTTGTGATGAATTATTTCCGCAACTAAACTTTAGTGAAGAAGAGTCTTGGACTTATTGCAAAGTACTAAACGAAGAAGAGTTAGTTGATATGTTCGAAAATCAAATTGTAAAGATTTCAGACCAAATATTATCAACGTATTTGTATTATAA
>JAQVXN010000390.1 GCA_028709135.1 Bacteroidaceae bacterium
GCCTAAATGCCGGACATGATCTGTCGTTGATTAATTTAAAGTATTTTCATTCTGAAATTCCTTGGATAGATGAGGTGAGTATTGGGCATGCACTGATTTGCGATGCCCTTTATCTTGGGCTGAAAGAAACGATCCATCAATATCTTTGTTGCCTGTAAATAATTAATATGTATTAGAGGAGGGAAGGTGGATTACGCGATTATTGTTGCTGGTGGAATAGGTAAAAGAATGGGTGTGAAAGTGCCAAAACAGTTCTTGATGCTGAATGGCAAACCTGTTTTAATGTATACTCTTCTACGTTTTCATGAGGCATTACCGGAATGTAAATTGATTTTGGTCCTGCCTCACGACTATCTTGATAAATGGCAAAGTTTAAGTGCATCATGTGGTTTTAAGTTGCCCCTTTTGTTGATTGGTGGTGGTGAAACGCGATTTCATTCTGTGAAAAATGGATTATCATGTATTCCGGAAAATGAAAAGGGCGTGGTTGGCGTGCATGACGGAGTGCGACCTTTTGTGAGTTTGGATGTAATACGTCATTGCTATGCCCAAGCGCGCATTTCTGGTGGCGTTGTTCCTGTAATGAAATCCGTAGAGTCAGTTCGGTTAACATGTGGCGATAATGATACAAAAGCGATAGATAGGAATCGATGTTTTTTAGTTCAGACCCCGCAAACTTTTCAGATTGAATTACTCCGTAAAGCTTACGAACAATGTTATCGAAATGATTTTACAGATGATGCCTCTGTGGTTGAGGCCTTTGGCGAAAAAATTCAAGTAGTCGAAGGAAATAAGGAAAATATAAAAATTACATCTCCATTTGATATGGTTATAGCGCGTGCATTGCTTACAGATTTCAATAATAAGAGTTAGCATGTACAGCTTGATTTCTCAAAATATTCAATATCTCCATGGGGTTGGTCCTCATCGGGCTGCATTATTAAATAAGGAGTTGGAAATTTTTACGGTAGGTGACTTATTGAATTGTTTCCCTCAAAAATATATAGATCGCTCTACGATTTATAAGATAAATTCTCTTAACGAAGAAATGCAGTATGTGCAACTGCGTGGCCAAATAGTGGAATTGGAGGAGTTGGGTAAAGGCCGCAGTCATCGTTTGGAGGCTACTTTTACTGATGGCACGGGAATAGTTCGTTTAGTGTGGTTTAATTCACTCAAGGTGATCAAAAAATCCATTAAGTTTCATACCCTTTATTTATTACTGGGCAAGCCAACGATATTTAACGGTACTTTTAATATTGTTCATCCGGAACTTGATGAGGTAAAAGAGACAACAGATGAAACTCAGATAGTGACTTTGCATCCAATTTACCGCGTAACGGAAAACATGCGTCGAAACGGACTTACATCTCGTGCTATAGAGATACTGATAGTGGATGTTTTGAAACAATTAGGTGACCGAATCATTCCAGAAACACTTCCAGAATATTTTATTCGTCAATATGGACTTGTTAGTTTGGATGAGGCTATTCGAAAAATACATCATCCTGATGATTTGAGGTGTTTACCGAGAGTTGAAGAGCGTTTAAAATTTGAAGAACTTTTTTATTTACAGTTGAATATCGTAAGCTATGCTCATTCCCGCGTGATGAAATATCGTGGTTTTTTGTTTAAAGCGATAGGGAATCTATTTTTGCGCTTTTATAATGAGAAACTTCCATTTCAGCTTACTGGAGCACAAAAAAAAGTAATAAAGGAAATTCGTCGTGATGTGAGAAGTGGACGTCAAATGAACCGTCTCCTTCAGGGTGATGTAGGTAGTGGCAAAACGGTTGTGGCAGTTATGACCATGCTTATGGCGCTGGATAATGGTTATCAAGCGTGCATCATGGCTCCTACAGAAATTTTGGCAGAACAACATTATGTGACGTTGAAGAGGATGCTTGAAAGTTTGGGCATTTGTGTAGCTCTCCTGACTTCTATGATTAAGGGGAAACGTCGTCAAGAGGTTTTGGACGGAATACAAGATGGTAGCATTCATATTTTGGTAGGTACGCATGCTGTATTGGGTGATGTGGTTAATTTTAAAAATTTGGGACTTGCTGTAATTGATGAGCAGCATCGTTTTGGGGTTGCGCAACGATCTAAATTGTGGCTAAAAAATGAAGAACCGCCACATATTCTTGTCATGACGGCAACACCGATTCCTCGAACATTGGCTATGACCGTATATGGCGATTTGGATGTTTCAGTGATTGATGAACTCCCTCCTGGGCGTAAGGCTATCAAAACAATACATTTTTATGATAATTCAGTAAGTCGCTTGGTTCAAATTGTACGTGATGAAGTTGCAAAAGGTCACCAGGCCTATTTTGTGTATCCTTTGATTAAGGAAAATGAAAAATTGGATTTGAAAAACCTTGAAAATGGCTTTGGGCAGATTTGCCAACTTTTTCCGGAATTAAAAGTGGGCATGCTTCATGGTAAAATGAAGAACAACGTTAAGAGTCAGGTGATGAAAGATTTTATTGGCGGAAAACTAAATTTACTTGTTTCCACGACAGTTATTGAAGTAGGAGTTGATGTGCCTAATGCCTCTGTCATGGTCATAGAGAATGCGGAGCGTTTTGGGTTGGCGCAACTCCATCAGTTACGTGGCCGCGTAGGACGAGGTGCAGAGCAATCCTACTGTATCTTGTCTACGCGTTATGAACTTTCTGAAACAACACGCCGTAGAATAGAGATTATGTGTGAAACTACAGATGGTTTCAGAATTGCAGAAGAAGATTTGAAATTACGAGGTCCGGGTGATTTGGAAGGAACACAGCAAAGTGGTATGATTTTTGATTTAAAAATTGCTCATTTGACGCGAGATAGCGAGCTTATGGAGCGTGCGCGAGAAGCCGCTAGGAGAGTTGT
>JAQVXN010000391.1 GCA_028709135.1 Bacteroidaceae bacterium
CATTGCGGCACATGGGAACAAAAGATTTCGGCTGCTTTTCCGGGCCCCATTGTATGGCTGCTTGAGGGACCATGACCAATTTTATAGATTTCCTTAATAGATTCCATAAATAATTATTTAGGCAATGCCGGCACGTGATTTGTCGGCAAATTTCTTTAAGAGCAGATAAATCACAACAGCAACTACCATTCCTGTCAAAGCAGGTAAAGCTGCAGAAAGAATAGGTACATGAAGACCTGGAATCATGTCACTGCCAACAAGTGCAACAAAAGAACCTAGAGTCCAGGCTAATACCGCAGAAAAATTCACGGTTTGAAATTTAGCATCTTCCAATGACGGATATTTTGCACGGTTTACAATTGCATAATCTACAATTAGAATGGCGCCAATAGGGGGAATAAATGTATTTAAAATATCTAACCATCCACAGAAATTATTGTAAAGCCAAACGGCAGCTACCGTACCCAATAAACCATTAAACAAGACTACGTAGCGTTTAGGAATTTTTGTAATGTTAGAAATTCCCAAACCAGAAGTGTACAGTGCGTTGTCGTTAGTGGTCCAAATGTTCAAACCCAATACAAGTACAGCTGGGGCCAATAAACCTTGCATCTGTAAAACAAACGAGATGTCACCTTGAGCTTGTCGATAGACCATGGCTCCAACAGCACCAAAAAGAAACATCAGCGAATTTCCTATGAAAAAGGCTAGAACTGTAGTTGACACTCCAATTTTCGGCGATTTTGAATAGCGTGTAAAATCAGGAGTGCAAGTACCTCCTGAAATAAAGGAGCCGATTGCAATTGTGATAGCTGCAGCTATTGAAAGTTGATCTGCCGGGAAAGGCTGATAATGCCTGATATAAGCCATTCCGTTTGCAAAGCCAGCAATTGTGTCGGGGTGATCAAAGAAAAGAGCGCGAATCATGGAGTAGCAACCAAAGACAGCAATAGCAGGAACGGCAATGATACTAACGACACTTAAGGCCTTAATGCCCCAATATGCGGAAGACGTCATGGCTAAGCCTGCTACAGCAACGAGAACAACCAGCAAACGTAAAGGAACAGCTTGTGCACCGAGCATATAAGTTGAGCCCTGCATGAGCCATGTATGTGAAAATGAAGGAATTCCCATTAAAGTTAATGTTGTTGGAATAGCAAACATGGCGATACCTACACCAAACCATCCAATTTGAGTGAAAGCCAAAACTCCGGAAGGAATAAACGAACCCTTCTCGCCAAACACGTAATGCGAAAGCAAATGAACCGAAAGTTTTGTGCGTGAGGCTATCCAAGCCAATAAACCTGTATACACACTTAAAATAAGGTTCCCGGCAAATACTGCCAGCATAAAATGATTTAGAGAGAGCCCTCTACCTAAATTTCCTCCGGCCCACATACTTGCAGAAAAGAATGTGAACCCCATCATGATTACGAACATGGACCAAAAGCCACGTCTATGATTTGCAGGGATTGATGATTGTTCAAAATCCCGGTTTTCATTTTGTTTTTTCATTCGTTGAATAAGGATATCAAATGAAGCTGTTTCAGCTGTTAAAAGTTTTATTCATTTTATTGATTTGTCGAAGGCAAAGTTCCTGCAAATCTATTTGTTGAAATCTGGAAGCGTCCAACGAGGGGAAGCGCTCTTTTAGTAAATTTGTAAATGTTACTCCATTATGAGCCAAATCCAGTGTCTGCCGCCAATAATCCATTACGTCATCTACATATTCTGGTATCCAAAATGCTCGTGAGCCAGCATCGTAAATGATGCAGCGTTCCAAAGGATATGAAGGGGATTCATATTGAGACTCGATAAATTCGGGGGCCATCAATGCGCGATAGCGCAATAAGTCTGTACCCGTCAAACGAATAGAGAGTTTGGTGTTGATATCAGGTACTGTAAAGCGTCCTTCTAAATAAATTACGTACGTTTGTTGGAAACTAGGGAAGAGCTCTCGACATTTAGAGTCGATCTGTTTAAAAATAAATTCTGCTTTCTGTCCTCCGTAAGTAAAAAATACAATGTTTTTCAGTTCGCAATGCTGCTCCACAGCTGCTTTAATAATTTCATTTAAACCGAAATGCAAACTTGTGCCTGTTGCTACTACGTCGCCCATAACTAAGGATGTTGTTGCAGGGAAAAAGATTTTTTTATAACCTTTCTCTGTAATATGCCAAGATTCTTCATCTTGATCGTCGCGAGCGCGTTGTGCACTAATAAAGCTCGTATTGTGGCGAAACCAACCGTAGGCATCTGCTAAGGCGTCCCGAAGCCCAAAATTTAGCGCTCCTCGCAAAATGTTGAGTACTACCACTTCTCGTTCTTTCAAACCAAAATCGGAATGACGGAAAATTTCCGTGCATGCCTCACGTAACCTTCGCGTATAATGTAATCCAGCTATTGTTGGATCATTTGAAATGGCACGTGTTTGTGGTGTTGATGCAATAAAACGCTTGCAGTGATATTGTTCTACTTGCTCCGAATCTGTTGTAGTTTCCGGAATTATTTCGTAAAGAGTTAGTAGCTTACTCTTTACAATTTCTTGTAATCGGTCTTTCATGTAAAATTACAAATATAGTCTTTCCGGATGACAAAGTTAACATTTAAATCTCCAACTTTCCAATATTTTATTAACTTTTCTTCAAAATAAAGTCTTTCGTCCTTGTAAGGCAAAATGAAAATACTTAGTCTTCATGTTCTTCTAAAACACGATGAGGTACGTGTCCGTGGGCTACGAGTTGAAAAGGACAACCAAAAGACTTCTCCAATGTTTTTTCATCTACTTCGTTTGCGGATGATAATGTACCTGCCCGTTCACCCAAGCAATTGTTCTTACATTTCTAAGCACTGTGCCGCT
>JAQVXN010000032.1 GCA_028709135.1 Bacteroidaceae bacterium
AATGAAGTTCTTGCAAAAAAACTGAATGCCGTCGCTCCCGGCTTTTTAGCTCGTGCTGTAGGTAATCGGGGTGGAATTATGATTCAAATTTCTACTGATTATGTGTTTGATGGAACGGGAAGTATTCCTTATCGTGAAGATATGAAAACCTGCCCGAATTCTGTTTATGGTCATACTAAATTAGGAGGGGAAGAGGCTGTACTTGCAGGCTGCGAACGTACGGTTATTTTGAGAACGGCGTGGCTTTATTCTCCCTATGGCAATAATTTTGTAAAGACCATGCTTCGTTTGGGGCGTGAAAAAGAAAATCTTGGCGTTGTTTTTGACCAAATAGGGACACCTACGAGTGCTAGCGACCTTGCTGCTGTTATTTTTTCTATTTTACAACAAGGTGTTCAACCCGGTATATTTCATTTTAGTAATGAAGGAGTCATTTCCTGGTACGATTTTACTAAAGCAATCCATCGTTTGGCTGGTATTAGAACTTGTCACGTACTGCCTTTGCGCACAGATCAGTATCCGTCTGCTGCTGCAAGACCACATTATTCGGTGTTAGACAAATCGAAAATTAAGGAAACCTATCATCTCGAAATTCCTTATTGGGAGGACAGCCTTCGTAAGTGTATCACTATTTTGGAACAGCAAGAAAAAGTATGATTGACGAAATACAAAGAAGAAGAACTTTTGCTATTATTTCACACCCTGATGCGGGAAAAACTACTCTGACTGAGAAGCTTCTGCTTTTTGGCGGTCAGATTCAGGTGGCTGGTGCCGTAAAGAACAATAAAATTCGTAAGACGGCTACGAGCGATTGGATGGAAATAGAAAAACAACGTGGAATTTCCGTTACAACTTCAGTCATGGAGTTTGATTACGAAGGTTATAAAATTAATATTCTTGATACTCCTGGTCATCAGGATTTTGCAGAAGACACGTTTCGTACGTTGACGGCGGTGGATAGTGTGATCATTGTTGTGGACGGAGCAAAAGGAGTAGAAGCCCAAACACGAAAGCTCATGACAGTTTGTCGCATGCGACGCACGCCTGTCATTATTTTTATTAATAAAATGGATCGAGAAGGTCGTGACCCATTCGACTTGCTTGATGAATTAGAAAAGGAATTGGAAATTTCCGTGCGTCCATTAAGTTGGCCAATTAATCAAGGAGCCAAATTTAAGGGCGTTTATAATATGTATGAGCATAATCTTCATCTTTTTGTTCCAGACAAGCAACATGTATCTGAAACAGTTGAGGTTGATGTTCATTCTGCTGATTTGGAACAGCATGTAGGGGAGAAAGATGCTCATAAGTTGCGTGAGGACCTGACACTGATAGATGGCGTTTATTCTCCTTTTGATGTGCAAACCTATCTTTCCGCTGATGTCGCTCCCGTCTTTTTTGGTTCTGCCCTGAATAATTTTGGTGTAAAGGAGTTACTCGATTGTTTTGTTGAGATAGCTCCTTCTCCTCGCCCAACTCAGGCCATAGAACGAATTGTCCAACCTAATGAAGACAAATTTACCGGTTTCATTTTTAAGATTACGGCGAATATAGACCCTAATCATCGCAGTTGTATTGCCTTTTGCAAGATTTGTAGCGGACGCTTTGAACGCAATAAACCTTATGAGCATGTGCGTTTGGGTAAAACGGTACGTTTCTCTTCTCCTGCACAGTTTATGGCGCAGCGAAAAAGTACCATAGATGAGGCCTGGGCCGGCGATATTGTTGGACTTCCTGACAATCAAATCTTTAAAATAGGAGATACTCTTACAGAAGGTGAAAATTTGCATTTTCGCGGATTACCCAGCTTTTCTCCCGAATTGTTCAAATATATTGAAAATGCTGATCCTATGCGCAGTAAGCAATTATCAAAAGGTATTGAACAATTAATGGATGAAGGTGTGGCTCAGCTGTTTGTTAATCAGTTTAATGGTCGTAAAATTATCGGAACCGTAGGACAGCTGCAATTTGAAGTTATTCAGTATCGCTTGGAAAACGAATACAATGCAAAATGTCGTTGGGAGCCAGTAAGCCTTTATAAGGCCTGTTGGGTTGAAAGCGATGATACAGAAGAGTTGGAACAATTCAAGAAACGTAAATATCAGTATATGGCACAGGATCGTGATGGTCGCGATGTGTTCCTTGCGGATAGTGGTTATGTACTTCAAATGGCGCAGCATGATTTCAAACATATTCGTTTCCATTTTACAAACGAATATTAGGTGAGGCTGTTCTTCGGCTTGCCACGCATTTATTTCATTTGGGACACCATATCCTGATAGAATTTCAGCCAAAGAATGAACTGTATCAAGTGTATCAAAGACCCTGCGAAGTAAAATGTTTCTGTCTGGTTAAAGTCCTGACCTATACAATGCAGTTTAAAAAAAAAGAATGTAATTGAAGCATTTAAAATTCGTGGTGGCAGATGGATGTGGAGGTTAGTAGCATCTGTTGTTACCTAAATTCTTAATGCTAAACGAATCCATACTCTTTCTGAGCTGGATTCTACTTTAGTTATCTTGAAATAAGTCATGAACTCCGACGAAAGCATTAGATGCGCGCGTTTATAATAACCGCAATTTGTTAAATTCCCAGCTTTACCGATTGAAGCCTTTCTTACGACACTTCAAACTTGTCTGAAAATTTCTTTGTCACATTTCAAAATGTATTTGTTTTATTTTCAACGAATGGCCTCTTGTTTTTTTCAAATGACCACTTGTTTTTTACAAATAACAACATCTAAGCCCCTCTGTTGTAGATAGGTTCCTATTAAACATTAAGAGAACTTTTCATGTAGGCAATTAAGGCATGCGCAGCTGCTACTTATCGTTATAAGTATCTTTTGTTGAGCAAAATACGTAAACGTCACATCCCTGATGCGAACATCTTCTGTATAGTGTGAATGAATGGACTCGATTGCTAGCGATGTTGTTGAAATCAGGTACACATTATTCTTTATTTGGAGGCTTTAAGACTATAGATATAAGTTGTACATGAAAAGTATAAAAAGCTGTATAAGTCGTTCTTGTATTTTTTGAGCATAAAAGAATAGAGTTTGCGAAGACCATTTTAAAAATGACTTGAAATAAAAAAGAAGGGTTTTGAAATGGAATCAAACAATTAATTGCTGCTTTGAAGGAGAAAATATGTATTTTTGTAATCCATTTGGTAAAATGTATACTGAATGCAATGAAAAGAAAGCTGAAAAAATGGCGAAACAAGAAGAATTATCTGATCAGGAAGTAGCTTCCAGAAAGGGAAAGACTGTTCCGCACAGTGTATTTCGGGAGGACATTCGAAAGGCTGTGGAAGTGATGAACCGTGGAGGCGTAATTCTCTATCCAACCGATACGGTTTGGGGATTAGGGTGTGATGCTACAAACGAAGAGGCTGTGAAAAAAATTTATGAAATTAAGCGCAGGGCAGATTCAAAGGCCCTCATTACACTGGTAGACTCCGAAGCAAAAGTGGAATTTTATGTACGTGAAGTGCCGCCGGTGGCTTGGGATGTCATTGAGATGAATACAAAGCCGACAACTGTGATTTTTGATGGTGCCCGTAATTTAGCATCAAATCTTCTAGCAGAAGATGGTAGTGTAGGAATGCGCATTACGTCAGAACCGTTTAGCCAGGAATTATGCCAACGTTTTAGAAGGGCCATTGTGTCAACTTCAGCAAATATTAGTGGTGAACCTGCGCCTCAAGATTTTGATGAAATTAGTGAAGAAATTCGCCAAGCAGTAGATTATATTGTAGAATATCGCCAAGCGGATCATTCTAAAGCGAAACCGTCGACCATTATTAAATTAGGTGCTCGAGGTGAAGTGAAAATTATCCGCGCATAGGAAGTTGTTGTGAGGTACGAATGATAATAAAATATTAGCATTGCTGGAAGTAGAAGAACATAGGGAGCATAAAACTTTCGCCAGTCGTTTTGTGACTTGGGAAGAAAGGCATTTGAGTCGTCGTCAGCTACTCATTGAATTGGCTTTTGCCGTAGGAGTGCTTACAGCGGTGGCTTCGCAATTGCTAAAATGGTTGATTGAAGAAATTAAATATGTTTTGACGAGCAGCTTTGACGTGACGCAGATGAACTGGCTGTATTTGCTTTATCCCGTAATCGGTATTTTGCTTACAGCTTTATTTATAAAATATGTAGTGCGTGATGACATTGGTCATGGCGTGACAAAAATTCTTTTTGCTATTTCGCGTCGTCAGGGTCATATAAAAAAACATAATTGTTGGTCTAGCGTATTGGCCAGTTCCATTACGATTGGTTTCGGAGGATCTGTGGGAGCGGAATCACCTGCCGTATTGACGGGTTCTGCTATTGGTTCCACTTTGGGAAATGTTTTTCATGTGGATCAAAAGACATTGATGTTATTGATCGGATGTGGTGCTTCCGGAGCTATTGCAGGTATTTTTAAAGCTCCTTTTGCGGGTTTGCTTTTCACACTGGAAGTACTGATGCTGGATTTGACGATGGCGTCACTTCTACCGTTGCTTGTATCATGCGTAACGGCAGCAGTGTTGACCTATTGTTTTACTGGGGCCAGCTCAATTTTTACATTTCATCTGGACAGCGCATTTTCTGTGGAACGCGTACCTTCCAGTATTATGCTAGGTGTGTTTTGCGGATTGGTTTCTCTTTATTTCACGTGGGCATCAAATGCTTTGGAAGATGTATTCCGAAAGCGAAAAGGCATGTATACAAAATTGGCCTTGGGTGGTTCTATGCTGAGTATTTTGATTTTTCTTTTTCCACCACTTTATGGAGAAGGTTACGATAGTATTGCCATCCTGCTCAATGGGAATCCGTATAATTTATTGAATAATTCGCTGTTTTATGGTCACAATGAACTGCTGATTCCGGTGTTGAGCATGATTATGCTCCTAAAGGTGTTTGCTTCTACTGCAACCACCGGAGGTGGCGGTTGTGGCGGGCTTTTTGCTCCTTCATTGTATTTAGGATGTTTGTGTGGCTTCATATTTGCTACATTGTGGGATAGCATGGGTGTTGGCATGCAGATACCGACAAAAAACTATGCTCTCTTGGGCATGGCAGGTGTCATGGCAGCTGTTATGCATGCCCCTTTAACAAGTATTTTCCTGATAGCAGAATTGACGGGTGGCTATGGAATGTTGGTGCCGTTGATGATTGTTACTGTCAGTTCATATCTTACGATTGTGGCATTTGAACCTCACAGTATTTATGCTATGCGTCTGGCTAAAAAGGGACAACTTATAACTCACCATAAAGATCAATCCATCCTGACATTGATGAGTATGGATAGTATTATTGATAAATATTGTATGCGCATAGATCCTGATATGGAATTAGGAAAACTGGTGCTGTTGATTGCCAAAGAGAAAGCCAATGTATTTCCTGTTGTGGATGGTATCGGAACATTGCATGGCATTATTTATCTAAATGATATTCGTAAGGTCGTATTCCGGCAGGAATTATATCATACGTTTACTGCAAAACAGTTGATGGAAGATCCTCCTAGCCTCTTAAATATGGACGATTCTATGACGCATGTGATGGATCGTTTTCAAAAAACGAAAGCAGAAGAACTGCCTGTGGTGGATGCTAGTGGCAAATTTGTGGGACTGATTGATCAAGTGCGCCTTTATAGTGCTTATCGTCAGATGTTAGTTGATTTTTCGGAAGAATAAAGATAGATAAGGAGGAAAACGAATGAAGAAGGAAGATTTAAGAATAGTGTATTTGGGAACTCCTGATTTTGCGGTAGAGAGCTTGAGACGGCTGGTTGAAGGTGGTTATAATGTTGTAGGAGTTGTGACGACGCCGGATAAACATATGGGCCGGCACCGTGATCAATTAACCCCAAGTCCGGTGAAAGAATTTGCGTTGCAAAATGGTTTACCTCTTTTACAACCGGAAAAATTAAAAGATGAAGCTTTTCTCGAACAATTAAGTTTGTTGAAAGCAGATTTGCAGATTGTGGTAGCTTTCCGGATGCTGCCAGAGGCCGTTTGGACAATGCCTCGGTTAGGTACGTTTAACCTACATGCCTCGTTACTACCACAATATCGGGGCGCGGCGCCCATTAATTGGGCCATTATGAATGGAGAAAAAGAAACTGGGATCACAACTTTTTTTATAGAAAAAGATATTGATACTGGAGAAATCATTGATCAAGTGCACGTCCCCATTGCAGAAACAGATACTTTTGAAGATGTTCATGACCGTTTGATGCAGCTTGGAGGTGATTTGGTCGTTAAAACCGTAAATGCTATATTAAATGGTACGATTCATTCGCAACCACAAAAAATTTCATCTGAAACGGAGTTGAAACTGGCACCTAAAATCTTTCGTGAAACTTGCCGTATTAATTGGAGTCAAAGTGTGGAGTCGGTGTATAACTTTGTGCGTGGTTTGTCCCCGATTCCTGCTGCTTGGACGATGTTGGAAGGCGGTAAATATCCGGAAATGATGAAAATATTCAAGACGGAAAAAGAAGTAGAGGAGCATAACTATGAAACAGGGCGTGTAATAACAGATAAACGCAGTTTCTTAAAGGTGGCACTTCCAAATGGATTCCTGAATATCTGTGAATTACAATTATCCGGTAAAAAACATATGACGGTAGAAGAGTTTTTACGGGGTTATAAATGCCCGGAAACGTTACAAGTACGTTAATATTGCACGTAATGGATGTTTTTTCAAAAAAAATTTGGTAGTTTCAATTTAAATTATTTTCTTTGTGGCATTAAAACAACCAATAAAAGTTATTGCCTATAGAAAAACGTTACTCTGAATAATTAATTTAGTAAGTAATGGAAAAAGGAAACATGTTGACCGATGATGAATTGGTTATGATGTATGCTAATGGTAATAACGAAGCCTTTGATATTCTGCTCGACAGATATAAATCAAAGTTGTTCTCTTATATTTATTATACAGTACACGACGAAAGTTTGGCTGACGATATTTTCCAAGAAACTTTTGTTAAAGTGATAACGCGCATACAAGCGCATCGTTACACCGCTTCAGGTAAATTTCAAGCGTGGCTTACACGTATTGCGCACAATCTGATCATTGATTATTATCGTCAAAAGAATAATGAGAACAGTGTTTCTAAGGACGAGGTGGAATACGACGTGTTTAATGATATGACATCCGCAGACTTTTCTTATGAATCACAGTTAGTGAATGAGCAAACTCTTTCAGACGTAAAAACTTTATGCTCGTTATTACCAGAAAATCAAAGTCAAGTGGTTTACATGCGTTATTATAGCAATATGAGTTTTAAAGAAATTGCAGATACCTTAGATATTAGTATTAATACGGCATTAGGGAGAATGCGCTATGCCTTAATAAATATGCGGCGCATGGTATCAGAGAAAAATATTTCTTTAACATTAAATGATTTATGCTGATATAATATTCCGGGCAATTGGGCGTTATAACAATAATCAAACCCATTTGCCCATGAATAATTTTACAATGTCAGAAATGTCACCTAGTGATGAAACAATCACGTATCTTAGAAATCTTGCCAGAAAGTTACAACGCGTGCATTTGGATGGAAATCAAGCTATAGCTTCCGCTAATTGACGTAAAAAGTTTTTAACTCTTGGTCTAGATGGAGTCAATAAGAACCGCCTTTTCTTTTTTATAATGGAAAAGGGCGGTTATTTTTTGATTGTATTTTGAAAGTTGAAGGTTTTTTTGAGAGGAAACTTGGTTATAAATAATTAAATGGATAACTTTGCTCAACTCAAAAAGAATGTAATGAGCAAACAAATGTTAGCACCTTCTTTGTTGTCGGCAAATTTTGGTCATTTGACTGACGATGTGGAATTAATGAATAATAGTCGTTGTGACTGGTTCCATTTGGACGTGATGGACGGTGTCTTTGTGCCGAATATTAGTTTTGGCTTTCCCGTGATGGAGGCCATAAAGAAGTCCGCGCGAAAGCCTTTAGATGTTCATTTGATGATTGTTCAGCCTGAAAAGTTTATACCCGAAATCAAAGCGTTGGGTGCTTTGGTCATGAATGTACATCAGGAGGCCTGTGTGCATTTGCATCGCGTGCTGCACCAAATACGTGACGCTGGCATGAAATCTGGAGTTACTTTGAATCCAGCAACACCACTATGTATGATTGAAGATGTTTTAGAAGATGCTGATTTGGTTTTGCTGATGTCAGTCAACCCTGGTTTTGGCGGACAAAAATTTATTGAACGTATTTATGATAAAACCCGCCGTTTGCGCGAAATGATAGACCGACGTAATTTGTCGACGCTGATCGAAATTGATGGTGGCGTGAATCGGAAGAATGCAGCAGCGTTGTATGGAGCTGGAGCGGATGTCTTGGTTGCAGGAAGTGCAGTTTTTGGTGCTGTTGACCCTGTTGCTGAAGTCGATATTTTGAAAGGACTGGTTCCGCGTTGAGGTTTTTTCAAAAGATTTTTAATAGAAGTCCTCTACTTTATGGTGTTCTACCTTTACTGGTAGGTATTTTGCTCGCAGATGCTATGGGGCATGCTAGGATGGTCCTAGCAGCTTCCATCGTAATATTCTTAATCTCTTTCTTATTTTTGGTAGTGTCGTTTCGTCATCGCCATCTTCCTTCTATTACGATTTGGTGTCTGTTGATGCTTTTCTTTTGTTTGGGAAGTGGGGGCTATGCCTTGCATCATTTCCAATCAAATACGCTGTGGCCACCGACAAGGGGTTTGTGGCAAGCTATTGTAATTGATGCTGCAGATAGAGGTAAAACGGAACGTTGTACGTTGCAACTCATATCGGAAGGAAATGGTAAAGATTGGCGTAGTTGCCGGAATCTTGTTAATGCTGCATTTTTAAAAGATTCGAACAACATTGTAAGACTGCATCCTGCTGATGCCGTTCTTTTTTATGGCAGAATTGAAAGTCCTCGCAATGAAGGAAATCCCTGCGAATTTAATGAAGCCGGATGGTTGAAAAGACGAGGTATTACGGGGCATATTTTTGTGGGACGAGATTGGAGAAAGCTTTCGCTGCGATCTGCAAAAAAATTGCTGAAAGAGTTGCCATTATTGGATCAGGTACGAATCAGAAGTCTTGCTCTTAGAGAACAACTGGTAGCAAAATACGATGCATTTCCACTTCGTGCTGAAGATCGCGAAGTGCTGGCTGCCTTGACATTAGGAGACAAATACAAACTTTCACATGAGGTGCGCGAGACATATTCTCATGTAGGAGTCTCTCACGTATTGGCTTTGTCTGGTCTACACTTGGGAATACTGATGTTTTTTCTTCTGCTTATGCTAAAACCTTTGTGTCGTTATCACTACGGACGTATAATATCTATGGTATTGGCATTGACTTTGATTTGGTCCTTTGTCTTTTTGACAGGTATGGGACTTTCTTTATTGCGGGCGGCAGTGATGTATTCTTTATTTTGTTTATTAATGTTACAACGACAAGGAGGAAATGGATTAAATAATTTAGCTGTGGCAGCTTTTTTGTTACTGTGTGTCCAACCGGATGCTCTTTTTGATATAGGTTTTCAATTATCTTTCCTTTCTGTATTCTCCATTTTGATTTTTTCTCCTTATTATAATGAGTTCAGACCACGAAATAGAATAGTAGGATTTCTAACTGATTTCGTGTTTGTGGCAGTGGCGGCGCAATTGGCAACAGCTCCTCTTGTCGCATACTATTTTAATTCTTTCCCCGTCTATTTTTTGCTCGGGAATATTGTAGTGATACCTTGCGCGTATGTTTTGTTGGGAGGTACATTGATATTTTTTGTTTTTTCATTTTGTGAGCCCTTTGAGCTATTGCTAGCCAAGATACTTTCATTTACCGTGAAAATGATGAATGAAAGTTTGTCGTTTATGGCGTCTTTGCCTCATGCTGTAATATCTGTTTATCCGTCTGGAGTAGAAGTAGCTATTGCGTATTTGCTTTTAATTTCATTGATTTTATATGTGAGTTCCAGACGAGTATATTATTTAGAGGCTTTTGGCATATTGTGTGTAACAGGTATCTGCGTAGAAATTTATAGGGAACGTCCTAGTCGTGTATCGTCTGAAATAGTGTTTTATAATGATTGGCGCAATCCTTCTGTTCATTTTATAGAAAGTGCTTCACAATCATGGTTATGGTGCCGTTATCCTAAAAGTGCGGCGCACGATCTAACCTATATTTCACAACGTTTCTGGTGCCAAAAACATATGGTACAACCAGTTTTTTTTAATGGGAATGCAACGTGGCACTTACTGAAAAGCAGAGATAATGTGATATGTTTTCACCATTATACAGTAGTTATGTTGCAGGATGGACGTTGGAGGAATCGAATAAGCAAGAACGTGCTGCCGGTAGATTTCTGTTATATTTGCCGAGGTTATTATGGCTCTTTGTTACATTTGAGCCGGTTGTTTCTGCCGCATATGGTTGTGCTAGATGTTTCTCTATCGGATTCACAGCGCCAAAAATTGTTTTCTGAATGCCATCAATTGAAGTGGACCTACTATGATATGGCTTCATCGGGAGCGTATATCAAAAAATGTTTCTAAACTTGTATTTTCAATCTTGTATGGAGACAAGTAAGGTTTTTATTGTATCTTTGCCGACTGATTTTAAGAATAAGTACATGTTGAAACAATATCTTAACGCGCAGGGTTTAACAGAATGGAATGATTTGGTTGATAAAGCTTCTAAAATAGTTATTTTCATACATTCCATGCCTGATGGCGATGCCATGGGTTCTTCACTGGCTTTGTCTGATTTCCTTTGCCATAAGGGCAAAAACGTTACAGTGATTGTGCCGAATACCTATCCTGATTTCTTGTCATGGTTGCCTGGTGCTGGGAATATCATGATTTATGAGTACGGACATCAAAAAGTACGTGAACGAATTGCAGAGGCAGACTTACTTTTTTGTTTGGATTTTAACAGTCTGGGGAGGCTGGAGGGCATGGCGTCTTTAGTTGCGAAACATACTGCTCCCATGATTATGGTGGATCATCATCTTAATCCTGAAAATGTTGCACGTATTTTGGTTTCTGATTCTCAAGCCTCTTCAACGTCAGAACTCATTTTTTGCTTGCTAATGCAAATGGAGGGATTTGAAGAATTAAGTAAGGACGCTGCACAATGTATTTATTGCGGTATGATGACCGATACGGGTAGTTTTACGTATAATTCAAATCGCAGTGATATTTTCTATATTATTTCTCAACTTCTTACAAAGGGTATTGATAAAGACAAAATTTATCGTGCGGTATACCATAATTATAGCGTAAATCGTTTGCGTCTGGAAGGTTATATACTGCATGATAAGATGAAATATTTTGAGGAGGAGCACACTTCGGTTTTCTGCCTTACAAAAGAAGAAATGAAACAGTATCAATTTAAAAAAGGTGATGCTGAGGGCTTTGTAAATTTGCCGTTACAAATAAAAGGAACGAAACTTTCTATTTCGTTGCGTGAAGATACGGAGAAACCTCTCATTCGCATTTCTCTGCGTTCCGTAGATGATTTTTCGTGTGATGTCATGGCAAAACAGTTTTTTCATGGTGGCGGTCATTTGAATGCAGCGGGTGGTTCCCTGGCCATGACGATGGACGAAGCTCTTGACGAAACGCGTAGGGCGATAGAGGCTTATCATGATCTACTTTCAAGAGAAGTTATAAAAGACTAAAAATGTGCTTGATGATTTCTATTTGACTTAAAATCATTACTTTTGTAGACGTTATGAAGATGAATTCATTTAAAATATTATTAGTCGTACTGTTGGCGAGTCTGGGAGTTTTCACATCGTGCAACGATGATGAATCTTATGTGGAGCAGAAGAAACATGAAACAAATGCCATCAATTCTTTTTTGAAAAAAGGGGCATGCGTAAAAGA
>JAQVXN010000033.1 GCA_028709135.1 Bacteroidaceae bacterium
ATTGATTGTGTCAACCAAATTTGTTTTAACTTTGCAACATGACAACTATATTTGTTATGATCAATTTTAACTATAAACTCAATCTGTTTTAATAACTAAAACTGTCAACCTTTTTCAGTACACCTCAACTAATTGATGACGCACCGCGTCACAAAAGAAACGCACCGCGTCACAAAAGAAACGCATCGCGTCACGAAAAAAACGCAGTGCGTCACAAAAGAAACGCGCCGCGTCATATACTTTATGAAGTAATCTTTTTTCCAAGACTCCGATATCTTTTATAAAAAGTTTTTGTCATTCGATTTTTAAGAACATTTTCTTTTGCCCCTACTCGTTTTTGAGATTCTCACAAAAGTGATCCATTTCATAAAAAATCCTTCACTGTAATTTCATAAAAAACGAGCAGGGTTAGAAAATAAAAATGTTCCAACCCTGCTCACCATTTATAAAACTAAACTTATATAAGCGCGGTATCCTATATCGAAATCTGCTGATATTGTTTCATAAGCGCTTCTTTGGTTCCCTTTGTAGCTGGAACCAAAGGTAAGCGAAGAATATTCTTACAAAGTTCCATGTCTGAAAGAAGTGATTTTATACCCGACGGGTTGCCATCCACTGAAAGCAGTTTATAAATTTCAGCCAGTTGATGATGAATAGGTAAAGCTTTCTCAAAATGGCCGGCCATAGCTTCGTGAACCATCTTGCCAAAGCGTGCGGGAAGAGCATTGCCAACAACAGAAATTACGCCTTGAGCTCCTATTGAAAGCAACTCATAAGTAATGGAGTCATCACCACTAATAACATCGAAATCTTCACGTTTGTTTTTCAGGATCTCTTCAATCTGATCTATTTTGCCGGATGCCTCTTTTATTGCAACCACATTATCCAGTTCTTGCGCAATACGCAATGTTGTTTCACTTGTAATATTATCGCCCGTACGCCCGGGAACATTATAAATTACGACGGGGAGATTTGAAACTTCAGAGACCGCTTTGAAGTGGCGGAATATTCCTTCTTGTGAAGGCTTATTATAATAAGGGCATACTGAAAGAATGCCATCAACTCCTTTAAAATCGAAATCATGAATTTCATCTATCAAGGCACGCGTACAGTTTCCACCCATTCCTAAAAGAATGGGTACACTGCCTTTTACTTTTTCTACCGTAAAATCTTTTATACTAATTTTTTCGGCATTTGTAAGACATGGCGTCTCTGCAGTGGAACCAAGTACACAGAGGAAATCAACGCCACCGGAAAGTTGGTAGGTGATCAGTTTCTCCAATGCTTCATAGTCTACCTCTCCATTGTCATGAAATGGTGTAACAAGAGCTATTCCAAGTCCTTTAAATATATTTTTCATCTTTCTAATTTCAATAATGCTTTCTTGAAACGCAAAATTACAACAAAAAACAATCATTTATCCATTGTTCCCGGCATTTTGTTTCATCCTCATTTTATCATCATTAAAAAATCGTCTTCAGAAATGATAGAAACTCCTAACTGTTGGGCCTTTTCGAGTTTAGAAGGTCCCATATTGCTACCAGCCAAAATAAAACTTGTCTTTGAAGAAATGGCACTCGCATTTTTTCCACCATAGTTCTCAATCATGGTTTTATATTCCTCTCTGGAATGTTTCTCGAACACCCCGCTGATAACAATCACTTTGCCTTTTAATTTATCAGAAACAGGACCTGCATTATCTTTGATTTCAAAACACACGCCAGCCTGACGTAAGCGATTAATTAAATTCAAATTCTTTTCTTCGTGGAAATAAGAAATAATGCTGTTTGCAATCACCTCACCCACGCCATCAACACAAAGGAAATCCTCTAAATGCGCATCAAGAAGGGCTTCAATGTTTTTAAAATGACGTGCTATGGTTTTAGCAACCACTTTACCTACAAAACGAATTCCCAGAGCATAAAGAGAGTTCTCAAACGGAATATTTTTGCTTTCCTCGATGCCATCAATAATTTTTTGTGCCGATTTAATTTTGGAACCTTCGGAACCTGCAAGATCTTCTACCTTTAAACTATACAAATCCGCAGCATCATGAATGAGCCCCCGCTGAAAATAATCATCTACGGTTTCAGGGCCCAAGGATTCAATATTCATAGCATCACGACTAATAAAGTGCTCTATTTTCCCTTTTATTTGAGGGGGACAAGTTGCGTCATTTGGACAATAAAAAGCCGCTTCACCTTCATATCTAACCAAGGGCGTTCCACATTCAGGACACGATGTAATAAATTTTATTTTTTCTCCAAGAAAAACACTGCGAGCCTCTTTATTAACACCCATTATCTGTGGAATAATCTCTCCAGCCTTTTCCACATAAACCATATCTCCACGATGTAAGTCAAATTGTTCCATAATATCCTGATTATGGAGAGAAGCTCGTTTAACAATGGTGCCGGCCAATAAAACGGGTTCCATTTGTGCTACGGGAGTAACAGCTCCAGTGCGTCCTACCTGATAGATCACATCATTAAGGCGTGTACAAGCGCGCTCAGCTTGAAATTTATAAGCAATTGCCCAACGCGGTGTTTTGGCCGTATAACCCAGTTCTTCTTGTTGCCGAAGGTTATTCACTTTCAGAACGATGCCATCTGTTGCTACGGGTAGGTGACTTCGTTCCTTGTCCCAATAGTCTATAAATCCAAAAATTTCATCAATCGTATGCACAACGCGCATGGCTCCTGATATTTTAAAGCCCCACCTACCCGCTTCCTGGATATTATCGTAATGACTATTACATGGCAAGTTGTCTCCCAATAAATAATAAAAATATGCATCTAATTTACGTTGTGCTACAACTGCAGAGTTTTTGCTTTTTAGCGTACCAGAAGCAGCATTACGAGGATTAGCAAAAAGAGGTTCTTCGCGCTTAGCACGTTCTTCATTCAAAAATTCAAAACTTGTCCATGGCATTAATATTTCTCCACGAATCTCAAAAGATGGCAAATATGTTCCTTGCAATTTCAGTGGAATACTGCGGATCGTTTTGACATTAGCAGTAACGTCATCGCCTCGCACACCATCCCCTCTAGTTACAGCACGCACAAGTTGACCTTTTTCATACGTAATTGAAATAGAAAGACCATCAAATTTCAATTCGCAGCATATTTCAAAACTTTGTCCGTTGAGTCCGTTTGCAACTCTATTGAAAAAAGCCTGCACGTCGCCGCGATTGTACGTATTGGCAAGTGAAAGCATAGGATATTTATGCTCTATCTGCACAAACTCATTACTAATGTCGCTACCGACTCGCTGCGAAGGCGAATTGGGATCCTCCATTTCAGGATGAGTAGCTTCCAACTGCATGAGTTCATGCATTTTGTCATCAAACTCCTTGTCACTAATTACAGGAGCATTTTCTACATAATATAAATAATTATAGCGATGAAGCTCATCGCGTAACTGAAGAATTCGTTGTTTTACGTCCATCGAAAATCTATTTATGGTTCAAATTTAGAATAAAATTCGCAATTAAATTTGTATTTTTGCGAAAAATTCAGGAATGAGAATCGACATCATTACAGTACTTCCCGAGATGTTGGACGGATTTGTAAATCAATCCATCTTGGCTCGCGCACAAAAAAAAGGTTTGGCCGAAATTCACATCCACAATCTACGGGACTACACGCACGATAAACATAGACGTGTTGACGACTATCCTTTTGGCGGTTTTGCGGGGATGGTGATGCAGTGTCAACCTATTGACGACTGTATTTCTGCTTTAACAGCAGAAAGAAAGTATGATGAGATCATTTTCACTTCGCCAGATGGAGAACAATTCAATCAAAAAATGGCTAATAATCTTTCGATGGCGAAGAATTTAATCATACTTTGCGGGCATTATAAAGGCATTGATTTCAGAATCCGTGAGCATCTCATTACCAAAGAAATCAGTGTAGGAGATTATGTTCTCACAGGGGGTGAATTGGCAGCAGCCATTATTACCGATGCCGTAGTACGAATTGTTCCTGGTGTGGTTGGAGACGATCAAAGTGCACTTTCAGACTCATTTCAAGATGGTCTACTGGCAGCACCCATTTATTCCAGGCCGGCAGATTATAAAGGTTGGAAAGTTCCTGATATCTTGTTGAATGGCAATGAGGCCAAAATAAAAGAATGGGATTTTAACCAAGCTTATGAACGAACAAAACGCCTACGTCCCGACTTATTAAAAGATTGGCATGAATAACACCGAAAAGATAAATCGTTATCAGGCTTTTCTTCCCGAATTAGAAGCTATCCTAAAAGGGGAAACAGATATGATTGTAAAAATGTCTGTATTTGCTGCACTTCTTCATGAAGAAATGAATTTTTTCTGGACAGGTTTTTATCGTGTCGTTTCAGGCGAATTATTGTTAGGACCTTTTCAGGGAACGATAGCCTGTACACATATTGGGCGAGGAAAAGGCGTTTGCGGTACGGCTTGGCAACGCGCCGAAACCATCGTTGTGAAGGATGTTGAATTGTTTAATGGGCACATCGCCTGTTCCAGTTTATCAAAAAGCGAAATCGTAGTACCTATTAAAAATAAACTTGGTGAAATCATTGCTGTACTAGATATTGACAGTACTGAAATCGGTACATTTGATGACACTGACAAATATTATCTAGAGCAGGCAGTTACCTTTCTGTAGGATTTCAAAACAAGTGTTCTTGTTCAAACATTTGACGATACATAGCAGCTTTCTTTTCAAGAGCAAGAGGATAAGAGCGACTACTACTTGGCATGCGATAAATATTGATATCGGTTGAAAGAACATGGACACTCGCTCCGACTCCTATCATGTCAACTCCGAACTGACTTGTTACCACTCCGGCTGCAAGTTTACCAGTAGTAACAATGGCCTTACACATTGGCATTTGATCAAGAAGCTGTTTTAAATCAGTAGGTCTCACAATTTCCAAAAATTGGTCGGATGCATTGTCTTTCAGGCGGCGCACGCTTATGGCCGTATCAAAGATCGCAATACCTTTTTCTCTTAGAAAATCCTCGATCAAAGCTTGCCGGAAACTTTTTGCCTGAACATCATAAAAAAAATTCTTTTCTCCATAAAAAATCAGACCAAAAATACGCCACATATCATTTTGAACGTTTGGGTAAAAAAAATCCATTGACCATCTTTTCCGCTGCGGCGGAAAACTACCTAACATAAGCATCCTACTCCCTTTGGGAATAAATGGTTTAAGCGGATGATTCTCTATGGGGATTTCAGTCTTCATTTGTTTTTGTATTTCCTTTTCTTAATAAAATTAAGACCCGCATAAATACTGGCCGTAACTAAAGAATTGCGAATAGAAAATGTAGGTTTCTTATAACTGTATGTATGTGCCACTACAGCAATTCCAGCAAAATATTTGGAGTTATTCCAAACGACGGAAGCACGCGAGATAAAATCAAAATTAAGTGCATCCAAATCAAACAGATATTCCTTGGCATTAAACTTCTCCCCTTCAGATAAATTATATCCGATGGTGGGAGAAAAAGTTAGATTAGCCAGAAAGTTCTTGTGAAATGCCCAATTGTAACCATACCCAACACTAAAACTATAATCACGATACCGAACATTACTTATTTTGAGTTCATCACTGTACAAATTATTCCCTTTTTCATCTTTAAGCAGCACTTCAGGCAATTGAGTATAATCAAAATTAATTTTTTCTTTGGTATAATTAAATCCGAGAATAAAACTGCCAGAACTGCGTTTTTGAATAGTTGACTGACTATAAGCTGCAGGATATGAGAAATGTTTGTTATTGAACAAATAATAAATATGTAAATTTATCATATAAGTGCTCATGCCTGAAAAGGGTGTATTTCTGACTTGCTTAGCAACATTATCACCAAATCCACTTACACTTTTGATTTTATAATTTCTCATGCCGGATTCATAAACGTAATCTACCCCAATAAGACGAGAATAGAGACTAATGGAAACATTCGTACGATCAAAAGACGACTTTCTAGCACCAAAATCAAATGTATAACCCAAGAAAAAAAGGCTATAACCTATATATGGACCAACTCTAAATGGTGAATTAGGAGAAAAAAGTAATTCCTGGTCTCTACCATCTTTGTTTTTTGTTCTCAGAGAAAAAAAACTATATTGTTTTTCTCCCAACACCATAGCGCTGGCATAATAGCGATTTGGCGAAATATAATTTGTATCAACAGCCGTAATTTTCTTCGCAATATTATAGAAGAAAGACTTTTTAGGTTTCACTACTTTCGAACTATCAGGCATGAAAGAAGAGACGTCCTGAGCAGGAGCGAGAATAATAAAATTACTAAAAATAAGAAATAGCGCAAGCGCAAATCTGCAAATCATTCATGTTAAAGTTTTCCCAGAATGCGATCAACCACCCAATTAACGGAAGTAGCACTAACACTATCGCATGTACAAATTGATTTTTGTTGTAAATGCTCTACTACCAACTTAATGAGAGGCAATTGAACGTGAGGAGGATTCTCAATAATTATTTCTTCGCGACCACGTTCCGTATGTAATACAATCGGATCGTAGGTAAATACGGAAAAACAGATTTGGCCTTTGTTGCCAATAATTTCGATGCGATCCATTTTTGCAGATTCATGACCCACGAAGCACCACGAGCCGGAACCTGGCAAACCACTTGCAAAACGAAAACACGCACTTACATCATCTTCTGTTTCATAAAGACCGCCCCGATTCGCACTATATCCTTTTGCTTCTATAATAGGTCCCAAAATGCATTGCAACAAATCAATCTGATGAGGTGCCAAATCGTAGAAATATCCTCCACCGGCTATGTCAGGTTGTACGCGCCAAGGCAAGTTCGTTCTGTTATAATCCAAGTCTCGTGGTGGCACAGAAAAGCGTATTTGAACATTCAGTACGGTACCAATAGTATCAGTATCTATTAATTCTTTAACTTTCTGAAAATATGGAAGAAAACGTCGATAATAAGCTACGAAACAAGGTACACCGGTTTTCTCTGAAATACGATTAATTCTACTACAATCTTCATAATTAGACGACAGTGGTTTTTCTACATAAGCCGGTTTACCAGATTTCATTGCCATAATAGAATATGTGGCATGCGTGGAAGGTGGTGTGGCTATATAAACAGCGTTTACATCGGGATCATCAATAAGTTCTTGTGGATCTGTATACCATTTGGGGATTTGGTGACGTTCTGCATATGAACGCGCTTTTTCCTTTGTACGGCTCATTACAGCAACAACTTTTGAACCGTCTATTAAGCTAAACGCAGGACCGCTTTTTTTTTCGGTCACTTCGCCGCAACCTATAAAACCCCATTGAACTGTTGTTAATTTCTCTATCATGCGGTACAAAGATACTCATTTTTCCGTATCTTTGCCAAGCAAAAAAAGAAAATTATGAAGAATTCAAAACAGAATAAGCCCGTTTGCATTCTTTTTAAAAGTCGTAGCTATCGGGCAAACTTTAATGAGGCTCTTGAGTTTCTGACTGCAAACATAAAAACATTTATTGTTTCTCTCTTTCCGCCAGCTGTAGCAACGGGATTGTTACTTGCAACCCTTTTCGTTATTTTTCGACATACTGCCGGACATTCTTTCATAATAGTAACCGGTATAGGTGTTCTTCTTATCACATATTTTACAGCCGTTTTGCGCCAAGGATTAAAAGAAATGATGAAAGACTATCAACGAACCAATACTGTAAGACAACTACACTGGAAAAAAGATACAAAAACAGTTTTACTCGGTGCTCTCACAAGTTTTTATTTGCTATTCTTGCAAGTCATAATTTTATGTGCTTTGATTGCATTAACTGCTTTGTTACACGTAAAACTCGTTTACGTTCTCTCCCCTGTCATTGTTGTGATACTATTTTTAATTGTGCCATTCAATTTGAGTCTTAATCAGTTGCAATACGGAGAAGGCAACTTCTTTCAGTCTATTATAAATGGTTTTAAATCAACAGTACATTACTACGGTTCGACGCTTATATTGCTGTTTATCAGCCTATGTGTTTTTCTGTTGGTTTTTGCAATTTGCTATTTACCGATTTTCATTTTAAATTTATCAATCGCCGCCTCAAATGAGGCTGTATCTTTAGGAGATCCAACCGATTTGCCGATGTCTGTTTTTGTTTTACATTTTATATTATCGTTGATATTGCTTTCTATCATCCACTTTTCTTCTCTTTTATGGGCTCTGCCGCAATATTTCCATTATTTTTCTCTTTTGAAAAAAGATGAAGAACGGAAAAAAGAACAGGAAAAATTAAATGCAGTGAAGTATTATTAAGTGAGTATCATCTAATGTACAGGATGTTCCGAAACAAACTTACAAAATTCGTGATATAGTTTTTTATCTTCTTCCTTATTGGATTTGTACAGTTGATATAGAGCTAAATCACCCTGATAATAAGCCAGTCTGCGCGTTCTCCAGATATCATTATCCTTAAAAGCCTTCATATAATTGGTTAGACGATAGCCCCATCCCTGTAACGCTCTTTCGTCAAATTCCATTTCCATGTCCATGTTATAGTCCTTTGCCAATTTGCACGCTTCATTCAATTGTGAAAGAGGTGTTTTATCATTAAAGAAATAATTTGGTTGTAGATAAGCATAATTGAATCCTAATTTTTTCCATTGGTCGTAACCATCAGATTTAAAATATGGAATCCAGTTAAAGGTATAGTTCAGTTTGTTCATATAAGCTCCTAACTGGTTTACAATAGTGCGTGTATTAGTAGCTTCTTCAGCAATCCAATAGAAACCTGCAAGCTCAATGTTTTTGTATTTCATCGTCTTGAATTTTGCCCGAACATAGTCGATATACCACTTGCACGCATCTATTCTATCTTTATCATTCGCAAAATCTATCACACGTCCATTATCAAGACTACCCCAGTCTTTTTGATCTTTAATTGGTTCGGGCACACCTACAATAACTTTTCGTTTTGTAGGCGGATTACCTAATCTTTTAGCTGCATTGGAGATGGACTGATCTAATGCTCCCATGGCTGTTTCAGGCTGTAAATAATAATCGGCAAGTTTTTTCCAGTCCGCCTTGTTAGCTGGCAGATGATGATAACCGGAAGCAAACATCTTATTTGTTCCATTATAAAATTCAATAAAGAGAAAAGCATCAAACAACCAATGTTCTTGGTTTTTCTCATCAACGTATGTCACATAAGGATTGACATAATCCAAATTCCAGATATGAGAACGATGGCTGCCTCCACCATAAAGTAACACCATATCATGATAATTCGGTAGGCGTTTTCCATAAATACTATTGAAATTTGTACTACCAAAAACAATTAATAGTACTAAAGCGAGAAATTGAAAATGTTTAAATAGTTTCATTTTAAAAGTTTAAAATTATACGATAAGATGATATTTCTTTTATTTAATACGAATAACGCGGACTCCTAGTTGAAGACGCTGTGTCTTCATATAAGATTGCAGAGGATTCTTTTCGAGTATGACCTGATGATGCAAACTAGAAGCATTGAGTAAATGTAATTTTCCATCTTCGCCCCAAACGGCAAATCCCAAATGGCTCACGTCAAGACCGCCACGTTTTGTAACCAAGGCGAGAATGTCACCATCGTGAACAGAAGCGAGCAATAATTTAGAGCCACCCAAAGCTTTTATTGGAATGTAACGCACACTACGACCCGTAAGTTCTCGCTCCGTCTGACGAATTTGTGAAACGTAAGCAGGATGTTTGACCAATGCGGGATATAAATCTGGATGATGAGACATAAAGAAAATGTTCAGTTTTTGAACACTTGTAAATGGAGAAACGTGTGGATAATCTTTCGGTCCAATCTCATGAACATAACCATGTTTTTCTCCATTTAAAATCCAGGAGGAATAATAATGGAGCCGCGACGGATATCCGTTGATAATTCCATCACTATAGCGTATTTTCTGTAACCAGAAACAAAAGTCTGTAAAACTACTTTGTCCATGGCGATATGTAAGTGTAAGAGCTGTTACAGCATCAACAAAGGTAGTGCAATCCAATTTGTCTAGTGTAAAAATAAGTCTCTCCTCTCCTTTAGAAGCTTCCAATGTAGCAGCACCATAAGGAATCCCTATAAATTTACGAGCAAAAAATAATACAATATTGTCTTTCACCGGTATCGCGCGTGCTTCTCGTAATATTGACTCTATTTTTACAGAGTCTTTGCGTTGGTACAGAGTTCCCAACTTCTCTGCCCTAGAAAAGAGAGCACAGATTATGAAGAGACTTATAACAAAGAATTTTTTCATCGTTTTTATCGAATCTTTCTGAATGCGAAGTTACAATAAAAAAGTCAACATAACTTATATTATTGTAGGTTTTTATGACGTGATTATCAAAATCCTATGTATTTTTGCAGTATGAATAGAAAAATATTATTCTGTCTGTTTCTTTTGATAACGTCCTATCTATTTGCCCAAAGGAATGAAATCAAATTGGATAGGATTCATACACTTCAAGTTTTGGTGAATGGTAAATGGAATCACTCACCGTTATTGTCGTTAGGATCAGCAGACTATTTGAATGTATCTTTCGATGATTTGACACACGAATACCACCGTTATCGCTATAAAGTAGAGTTATGTAATTTTGACTGGAAAAAAAACGAACAACTTTTTGAGTCGGATTATCTGCGAGGGGAAACAAGTGACCAGCCAATAGACAAATACGAAAAAAGTATCAACACAACAGTTCTCTACACGCACTATTCATTTATATTCCCAAATAATCGGATAGGTATAACAAAATCAGGTAATTATCGTATTACGATTTTTGATGATGACGAACAGCAAGATGTTGCTTGCGTTTATTTTAGTGTTGTGGACGACAAAGCTCCCATATCAGCAACTGTTACTACAAATACCGATATTGATAAGGATCAAAACCATCAACAGGTAAAGTTTAATGTCAATGCCGGAAACCTCGGTTTGACGAATCCTGATACGGAACTTAAAACGGTAGTTTTGCAAAACAATCGTTGGGACAACGCCGTCATCAACCCCAAACCAGATTTTTTCACTCCATCTGACATTCAGTGGAAATATGCCAAAGAATTGATTTTTAAAGCAGCTAACGAATATCGCAAATTTGAACTGACAAACCTGCATTACGGTGTTATGGGTATCGACAAAATCAGTTGGTTTGCTCCTTATTTTCATGCTGAACTTTATCAAGGTAAAGATCGTCGTAATTACATTTATGATGAAGATCAAGATGGCGCTTTCTATATTCGCACACAAGACTACGAAGACTTTGATTTACAGAGTGATTATGTATTGGTGCATTTCAGCTTAAAGCATGCACCGGAACTCGATGGCGATATTTATGTAAACGGAGCCTTAAGCAACGACAGTTTTCTTCCCGCATTCAAAATGACCTACAATGAACAGTCTCAAGCCTATGAGAATACGATTTTATTGAAACAGGGATACTATAATTATTTATATTTGTATTTACCTAAAGGAGCAGAAACAGGGGAAACGGAAACAGTAGAAGGTGATTTTTATCAAACGGAAAACAAATATACCATTATGGTTTACTTTCGCCCGGAAGGCGGACGTTACGATCAACTAGTTGGTGTAAGAGAATTCAATTTTATGCCGGGAAAATAAAAAAAGGAAATGATGCATTTAGTTTTTTTAGACAGTTTTGCGATGAATCCGGGAGATTTGGACTTATCGTCGTTTAAACGTTTCGGAGATGTAACAGACTACCCACGTACACTTCCGGAAGACGTTGTAGAGCGTAGCAGAAATGCGGATATTCTTATTATTAATAAGGTAAAATTAACAGCGACCATATTAGCAA
>JAQVXN010000392.1 GCA_028709135.1 Bacteroidaceae bacterium
TGCACGTTTTGTTCCCTTTTGAATCAAGACCTGCAACGCCGCCGCACTTTCCTCCACTGGCACTATCAGATAGCGATCGGGACCTTTTACCTTAATAATCGTTGTGGTGTCATTAAGCGCAGAAACGGTGACCACACTTTTACGATGGCAAGCTGCCAATAACAAGACAACCAAAACCATTGTCGGCAACAAAGAAAAAATGTTCTTGTTTTTCATATTTAAATTCATGAAGTTTTGTATTCATTTCTAGTAACCTGCAAGAAATACGTCACAGATTTTGTGCGAAATATAGCAATAATATTTCGGATAAACTTATCTTTTCACCTTATTTCATTGGAACAACTTAAAATAGCACCACCCCTCAAATCACGTCGAACAACTTCCTTTGAAATAAATTGAATCTTCATCTCAAAACACTGTCGAATGCCAGAATTTTATATTAAATTTGCTTTGAAATTATTTTACATACAACGAAGATGAAGAACAGAATCACAACGCTTTTTGGAATTGAATACCCAATAATTGCAGGAGGCATGGTATGGTGTAGTGGATGGAGATTGGCTGCTGCCGTTTCTGAGGCAGGAGGGCTGGGTTTGATTGGAGCAGGCTCCATGCATCCTGAAACGCTGCGCACACATATTCAAAAATGTAAACAGGCTACACAAAAACCTTTTGGCGTAAACATTCCCCTGATGTATCCGGAAATAGAAACCATTATGAACATTGTCGTTGAAGAAGGAGTAAAAATAGTTTTTACTTCTGCAGGAAGTCCCAAAAAGTGGACAGGCTGGCTTCACGAGCACAACATCAAAGTGGTACATGTCATTTCCTCCTCCCAATTTGCACAAAAATGCGAGGCGGCCGGTGTTGATGCTGTCGTTGCCGAAGGTTTTGAAGCAGGAGGCCACAATGGAAGAGAAGAAACCACAACCTTATGTCTCATCCCGGGGGTCCGAAAGGCCACGACCTTACCGCTTCTAGCTGCAGGAGGAATTGCGACAGGAGAAACGATGCTTGCTGTTGAAAGTTTAGGTGCCGAAGGCGTACAAATCGGCACACGTTTTGCTCTCACCCAAGAAAGCTCTGCCAGTGAAGCTTTCAAAAATCTCTGTTTAAATTTGCAGGAAGGCGACACCAAACTTCTGCTCAAGAAATTAGGGCCAACGCGACTTGTAAAAAATGATTATCGCACGGCCATTGAACAAGCCGAAGACAGTGGTGCCACAGCTGATCAACTGCGTGAAATCATTGGAAAAGGAAAAACCAAACTCGGTATTTTTGAAGGTGATATTGAAAAGGGAGAATTGGAAATAGGTCAAGTAACAGGGTTACTGCAAGGTATTTCAATACAAAAAGCCGGTGATGTTGTCAAACAACTGGTTGACGAATACAAAACCGCCCAACAACATATAGGAAATTTCATTTCATAAAAACAGTGGAGCAAGAAGTTATCACACAACGTGTTGAAGCGTTACGTAGTTGGATGAGAGTTCTTGGGATAAGCGCGTTCATCATTCCTTCAACAGATCCCCATGCCAGCGAATATGTGCCCATGCATTGGGCTTCGAGAGAATGGATTTCAGGATTCAATGGTTCTGCGGGTACGGCTGTTGTTACGCTTCATGATGCAGCTCTTTGGACAGACTCGCGCTACTTTCTGGCTGCCGCGGAACAACTCCAGCATACGCCTTTCCAATTAATGAAAGAACGCGTAGAAGGTACACCGAACATTGCACAATGGTTGTGCATAAAACTTCAGTCCGGCAATATAGTTGGCGTTGACGGCAGAGTCAACACCATTTGCGACATAAACAATCTTCGTGAACTGCTACAAACAAAAGGAATACATTTGAATTTATGTTCCGATCCGATGGAACAATTATGGAACACGCGCCCATCGCTTCCTAAAGATCCTATTGCCATTCAGCCTTTAAAATTTGCAGGAGAAGCTTTTTCTTCAAAATTACAACGACTCAAACAGAAACTTCTCGTTCATGGAGCAGACTCAATGATTATATCGGCATTGGACGAAATTGCATGGTTCCTCAATTTGAGAGGGTCGGACGTACACTGTAACCCAGTATTTGTAAGTTACTGTCTCGTTTCTCCGGATAAAGTCACACTCTACGTTGACCGCGATAAAATTAATAACGACATCAGCACTTACCTGAAAAACAACCATGTTAACCTGCAAGTTTACGAGGCTTTGGAAAGCGATTTGCAACATTTGTACAATTGTCACATTTTGCTCACTCCACAGACTAATGCACTCATAACTGAAGCTGCCGCACAAAATAATACGGTCATTTTTGTTTCCTCTCCGGTAGCAGAAATGAAAGCTATAAAGAATAGCACTGAAATTGAAGGATTTCGTCATGCCATGTTACGCGATGGAGTTGCATTAGTTAAATTTCTCCGTCGCCTTGATTCCGCTGTAAAAGCTGGAGGTCTTACGGAAATAGGCGTGGACCGCATGCTTACAGATTTTCGTGCAGAAGCCCCTTTGTTTAAGGACATTAGTTTCGACACCATCGCGGGTTATGCGGACCACGGAGCGATCGTCCACTATGAAGTAACTCCTAAAACAGATTATGAACTCCAGCCGCATGGTTTTCTCTTATTGGACAGCGGTGCGCAATATCAAGATGGCACCACGGATATCACCCGAACTATCTCTCTCGGAGAACCCTCCGCAGAAGAGAAACATATTTACACATTGGTTCTAAAAGGACACATCTCACTGAGCCGTTTGAAATTTCCGCGTGGAGCAAGCGGCACGCAGCTTGATCTCAGTGCGCGCTATGCAATGTGGCAAGAGGGCTATAACTTTGGCCAC